>DOWN01000042.1:0-2595 GCA_003519545.1 Bacteroidota bacterium | reverse complement strand
ACAGAATATTACAGTTTTTAAGTTGCTCAAAGCATTTTCAAAGGAAGAATTAAATTCCATTGGAAAATATATTAACTCTCCAGCTTTTAATAACAGAAAGGAAGTTGCTAAATATTACGAAGTAATTAAAAAAAATTTTAATGAACTTAAATCAGGTAAACTTACACAACAAACATTATATAAAAGTTTATATCCTGCCAAAACATATTCAGAAAAAAAATCCGGTGAAGAATTAAAAAAATTAAATTCATTTTTGCTTCAGGTTATTAATAAATATTTAGCATATACCGGTCTTCAAGCAGATGATTTTTTTCTTAAACAAGCACTTGTAATAAAACTAAATGAAAAAGGTTTGTTTCCGCTCGGGAAAAAATATTTAAATCAACTTGATGAAGAATATAAAACGGTAAAATCGGATGCAGCGAATTTTTTCTGGAAAAAATTTCAGATTGAGCAAGATAAGGCAAGCGGATATACATATTCCGGCGAAGATCATCTTGCTTCGGTGGCACTTCAAAAAAGAGCAAGATATTTTATTCATCATACAATTCTTACTTCAAGCAGTGTTTATATAAATTTATTTATCAACGAACAGAACTTTAATGCTGATAGTTCTATAAGCGGATATTATGATTTTTTTGACAGTTTGAATTTTGAGAAAGAGATTTTGAAAATGGAAAAATCAAAAGATGAATTTTATTATGTCACGGCAATATATTTTTATCAGGCAATGTCACTGAGATATTTAAACGAGAAAAAATATTTTGAGAAATATAAAATTCTGCTTTCCGAATACGGAGATAGATTTACTTATATTGACAGAATAAATTTCTATTCAATTTTACAGGCAATCTGTACATTAAAAATTGAATCCGGATTGAAAGAATATGAAATTGAACTTTTTATCGCTTATAACGAGATGTTGAAAAAAGATTTAATTTCAATAAATGAAGGCGGATATTTTATGATTAAACTTTACAGAAATTTTATACAGACAGGAGTTTTACTTAAAAAATTTGATTGGATAAGAGAACTGATAAAAAAATATTCAAACAGGTTTCCACCTGAGAGCAAAGAGAATATGATACGGTTTGCAGATGCTTTGATTTTATTTGAAGAAAACAAATTTGAAAAGTCACTGGAAAAAGTTTCTTTGATTGATTATGAAATTTTCCATTTCAAAATTGACTTAAAAATATTGCAACTGAGAAATTTTATAGAATTAAATTTAATAAATGAATCTTATTCAATTATAGATTCATTAAAACATTTCATAGTTAATAATAAATTTATTTCTGGCAGATACAGAGAAAAGTTAAAAAAATTTTTAAATGTAATTTTGAAATTTATTAATCTGAAGGAAAAGCAAAATAAAATTGAATTGGATTTACTTAGTAAGGAAATAAAAAATTCCGGAGATGTATTATACAAAGACTGGATAGTTAAAAAAATAAAAGAAGCAAAATAAAACGGGAAGAAAATAATTTTCTTCCCGTAAAAAGTTTTCAGAAAATATTAAAATGGGAAAGGTAAAGTCACCATTCTTATTAAAGTGATTACTAAAATTACACTTCCTATTCCGAGATATGCTTTTTGCAGAGACTCTTTTGTTTTTAAACTTGCCAAACCCAGAAAAAATAATACAACTGTAAAAAGCACCGTGCACAACGTAAAGTCATCGCCATAGCCATTTGCCTCATTTCCTTTTTTCATAAGTTCATCAGCCGAATCGAAAAGAGTATCCGCTTCCTGAAACCGCGTCATAATTGATTTTTCTTTTTCAGTCATTTCCTTAGTATATTCAGTTAAGTCTTCAGGATTATCCTGTAAATCTTTTTGAAGACTTTCACTAAGTTTACTGAAAAAATATTCGGCATCTAATTGATCTCCTTTTTCAGTATTTTCTTTCCACTCAGAATAAACAACATCATCTGAGAGTTCATCAATTTCATATTGGGAGAGTTCATTTAGTGCTTCGAGGTAAACAGTGTTTGCGTGGTTAGTTTCACTTATTGATTGAGCGTAACTTGATTGCTGGTTTCCGCCCCAGAGAGCCGCAAAGTAAGCAGCCAAAGCACCTAATACAGTTGCAACACCAAGCAATACGGTTATAGCAACTTCTATTTTGGTTGCCTTTTCATCTTTTTTGTTGACCGGATTATCAACGGCACTGCTTCCGGAATCAGTCTTAGTCTCGTCAGACATAATGTTAAGTTTATGTTAATGGAAATTTATTTTTTAAGAGAATCTCTTATTTCTCTTAGAAGTAAAATTTCCTCAGACGGTTCAGACGGAGGAGGTGTTTCTTCTTCTTTTTTTCTTCTGAATTTGTTAATTGCTTTAATCATTAGAAAAAGGACAAAGGCAATCACGAGAAAATCAACGGAAATTTGAATAAAATTTCCGAAGTTTATTGAAACTGCATTTTGAATAACGTTACCGGAATTATCCGTTACAGCATCTTTGAGAATTAATTTATATTCTTTGAAGTTTACACCTCCGGTAACTATACTAATGAGTGGCATAACGATATCATCAACGAGTGAAGAAATAATTTTTCCAAACGCAGCACCGATGATAACACCGACCGCCAGG
>DOWN01000267.1:3657-4298 GCA_003519545.1 Bacteroidota bacterium | reverse complement strand
GAAATTAACCGGTTGAAAAATAATAACTGGTCTGTAAAATCACTCGGCTCACGGAAATTAAGAGCAGAAACCGCAGCTGTAGTTTCAGTTTTTCAGATTCTTAATAACTAAATTCAAAACTAATTTATGAAAATAATTAAACTATCTTTAATTTTATTTTTATCAGTCTTTATTTCTAAAACTGCTTTGTCTCAGTTTGATAAACCGGTTTTTCAGTTATCTGTAGGTATCTCTGAACCTTTAGATCAACTCAAAGGAGGTGATTATGTTACTTATACATCTTCTTATCTCGGAACTAATTATAATCAGCAATTAATTTTTATTGATTCAAGTTTTATGAAAGAAGATTATAAAGGTAAAACCGGTATAAATATCAACGGTTCTGCAAAAATCAACTTTGATAAATTTTCCATCGTAAGAGGTGTCGGTTTTATTTCTTTTAATAGTTTCAACACATTCCAGGCAGCACAGTCAGGAAACACTCTTCAAAGATTTATCAATAATACTTACCAGCCAATTTCTGTAAAATATAATTACAGTATGAGTATCTTCTCACTTGGTGCAGGTCTGGAAGTTGCTCCAACATCTTTTACTAATATCGTCTCTCCGTTTTTTGGTGCTAACTTTTCTTTCAACTTCAT
>DOWN01000267.1:0-3478 GCA_003519545.1 Bacteroidota bacterium | reverse complement strand
CTTGGTGCAAAATATGACTTAGGAAATTTAGTAGGGAAGAATACAAATCAAAGTCTAAATGATGCCGTGAGATTTGGATCTACTAATGCTTCAATCAACGATGGTAACGGCGGATATTATTCTAACATTTACTATGCGGTAGATGAAGGTCTAGGAGGACCATTCCAAACTAAAGAAAAGAAAATAAACTGGTTATCATTTTTTATCGGAGTTAATTTTTATCCGAGTGCTTTGATTCCCGGAAAATAATTTTAACTGATTTTTAATTTTAATGTAAAAAATGCTTGCTTGTGCAAGCATTTTTTTTTTTATATATTGGCTTATGAAAAATTTAATTATCTCTTCAGTATTTTCTCTGATTCTTATCGCAGGCTGCGGTAAAGTAAATGAAAACGAAACAAAAAATAATCAGACTTCCAAAGATACGGGTTCAATAACCTCAGACTCAAAGGATTCAAAAACTGATTCCAAAGGAAAAGAAATTTTCTATATGAAGTCTGATGTCAATAATATTGCTTGTGCTGATTGCCATTCTGATGGAACTAATAAATCCAATCCTCTGACAGCATACTTCTCAGATGTTATAGGTGCTAATAAAAGAGAAAGTACTTACTCAGGTAAATTTAAAGGAAGTGAAGTATCAGCAAATGCCGGCGGTGCTACAGTTTGCTGGAAAACATACCTGAAGAAAAAAGAAGATATGTCTCAAGATCAGATAAATGATTTGAATAATTATTTTGAATCATTACTCGGTTCAAACCAACCTCAGATCTCTACTTATGAAACAATTGCTTTACCAAAAAGAGATAAAGAAAAATTAAAACCGATTCAAACTGAACTTGAAGGTCTTAAAGGTGATGTGAATAATGGAAAACTTGTTTTTGATAAAGCATGCGGGTTCTGTCATAATCCTGATTCACAAATAAAAAAAGTGCCTGAAATTTTAGAAGATTTCGAAGGCACTCTAAAAAGTGTTGCTTATAATGTTTATCTCGGCGATGGTCCTATGCCATTCTATCCGACAAATAAACTCTCAAAACAGGATGTTGCTGATATTACTGCTTTTCTGTTAACTAAAAAATAAAATATTTAATTTATCTGAATATCAGATAAATCAATAATAAAATAATACCGGCTACTGATAAAGTTGTATAATCCTGTATTACGCCGGTTTGAATTTTACGCCAGTCGAAACTTAATCTTGAAATATAATTTGCAACTCCGTTTATGAATCCGTCTATAATTTTTACATCAAATATTTTCCAGAGAAATTTATCTGAAGTTTGCTGAATTGGTTCTACAATTGTTTTATCATAAATCTCATCTACATAATATTTATTTTCAAGAACTTTACCGAATCCTTTTGGTTCTTCAAATGTAGTCTGTTTTGAAAATTTTCTGAATGAAATTATAATCATTGTCGTTGCTACAATCACTGAAACAGCAACTAATCCAAGTTCTAATGCGACTGAAGCATGATGTTCCGGCTGATAAGTCGCCAAAACTGACATCGCTCCGCTGAATACAGGTGCTAACCAGTCTCCTAACATACTATGACCTAACCAGTGAGGTAAACCGATAAATCCACCAACTGCCGAGAGAACAGCAAGTAAAATTAATGGAATTGTCATAAGAGAAGGGGATTCATGCGGATGTAAATGTGCTTCATCATATCGTGGTTTACCGTAAAACGTCAAACCTATTAATCTGAAAATGTAAAATGCAGTACAAGCCGCGGCTATCAATGTAATTATATAATATGCAGGACCTGAAGTTATAAATGTTAAATACATTATCTCATCTTTAGAAAAGAATCCTGATAAAGGTGGAATTCCCGCAAGTGCAAGTGAACCAATGAAAAATGTTATGAATGTAATTTTCATTTTATTTTTCAAACCACCCATTTTGGTTATATCCTGTTCTTCATGCATTCCGTGAATAACCGAACCTGAACCTAAAAATAATAACGCTTTGAAAAATGCGTGTGTAATCAAATGGAATATCGCAATTGTAAATGCAAAATTACCGATTGCAACAAACATAAATCCTAATTGTGATACAGTTGAATAAGCAAGAATTTTTTTAATATCATTTTGTTTTAATGCTATTGTCGCTGCCATCAAAGCCGTTATCAATCCGACTATTAAAACTATATGAGTTGTAAAAGGTGCTAAAGCGTATAATAGGGAAGTCCTCGCAAGTAAATAAATACCTGCTGTAACCATCGTTGCCGCATGGATAAGTGCAGATACCGGTGTTGGACCTGCCATAGCGTCCGGTAACCAAACATATAATGGTATCTGTGCTGATTTACCGCATGCACCTAAAAATAATAATAAAGATATTGCAATTAATAATCCGTCATTGATTTGAATTCCCGCTATCTGTGATAAAAATCCTGAAATCTCCAAAGTCCCGAAATTCGCAAAAATTAAAAACATCGCAATCATAAATCCAAAATCACCGATTCTGTTTACTATAAATGCTTTCTTTGCAGCATCTCCGGTAAATTTCTTTTCATACCAAAATCCTATAAGTAAATATGAACAAAGTCCTACACCTTCCCAACCTAAAAATATTAAAAGTAAATTATCACCTAAAACGAGATTTAACATTGCAAATACAAACAGATTCAGAAATGCAAAATATTTTGCAAATCCCGGATCTCCATGCATATAACCGATTGAATATAAGTGAATCAAAAATCCTATACCTGTGATAACAAGTACAAGTGAAATTGATAACGGATCTATAAGGTAAGCATAATTAATTCCTAAGTCACCTGTGGCTATCCAACTGAAATATACCTGATGGATTGCTCTTGAATCAGGTGGCATTGCTAATAACTCAAAAAATGTTCCGGCTGCAATAACAAACGGTATAAAAATAAGTAATGAACTTATCCATCCGGAAATCTTTTCGTTATTAATTTTTTTCCCAAATAATCCGTTGATGAAAAATCCTACTAACGGTAATAATACTACAAGGTAAAATAAATTCGACATTTTAAATTTTTATTTTTAGTTAGGATTTACCACTTCAAAATATTGATTTCATCAATATTTATAGTTTCCTTATTGCGGAATAATGCTATAACAATCGCTAATCCGATTGCCGCTTCAGCCGCTGCAACTGTCAAAACCATAAAGACAAAAATCTGCCCGTGAATATCACCCATAAATGAAGAAAATGCAATAAATGTAATATTTATAGCATTTAACATTAATTCGATACTCATAAAAATTATAATGGCATTTCTTCTTATTAAAACTCCTATAACTCCAATTGAAAATAATACTGCACTTAAGACTAAGTAATGGTTGAGTTCTATCATTTAAAAATAAATTTGTGCTAAAATAATGAATTAATGTTTTAAATTAAATGATATTATTAACAAGAGGGAATGATTTATTTGAAAATTAAACAAGTTATCAACAATTTATATTTTATTAACTTTACATAATATACATTATATAAC
>DOWN01000116.1 GCA_003519545.1 Bacteroidota bacterium | reverse complement strand
CAAAATCACCGGGATTTCTGTACGGCAATGGCGAATTAAATCTTCCTGTAATTTTTATATAATAATTTTCCTTAATATCAGGAATTTTTATTTCTTCATTTGAAAATTTTCCTTTAAATAAATTTACTAAAACTTTACCGTTTATAGAAAGACTGTCAGATGAGTTGTAAATATATTTTGAATCTATGATAAATTTTGTTGCTTCTTCGTTTTTTGAAATTACTGATGATACAACACCCGAAAGTGTATATTCGAATTTTTCTGAATCAGGAATTCGTGATACATTATCAGAACCGGTGAGAAAAAAATCAATGTTAGATTTTAAAAATCCGCAGGAAAATATAATGAGAGCGGTAAGGAAGGAATTTTTAAACTTAAAAAATAAAATAAATAAAACTAAAGGAATTGAAAGTGAAATGTAAATTGGAATGAATGAATAACTCCCGGCAAAAATCCCCGCAATAAAAATAATACAAAACTTAACCGCCGGATTTTTCCGCACCCATTTGAGAAATGGTGTCATTTGAAAATTTGACTCCTATACAATAAACCACTATTTGTACAGCGAGTACTGAAAATTTTCCTTGAAATTAATAAAGAGTTTTTGCACTTTGTACCATTGGTACTTAGAAAAAAAATATCGGAGATATTCTCAATAATGACCGGATTAAATTTACGACCTGATAAAAATGGAGACATAATTTATTTACAATCTCAAAATTTTGATGAAAATGGAATTTTAAAAACTAAGTTATTACCTGAAGTAAGTAGAATGAAAGTTAATGAACAATATATATTGAGACCGGGAGATATTATATTTGCTGCAAAAGGAAGCAAAAATTTTGCTGCCTTGTTTGAAGAAAAAAACGATCCCGCAGTCCCTTCAACAACTTTTTTCATTTTGAGAAAATATAGTAATAATGTAAATCTAAAATCAGAATTTGTTGTTTGGTATCTAAATCAGCCACAAACACAAAACAAAATTAAAAAATATATCACAGGTTCATCAATACAATCTTTAACAAAAAAGGAATTGGGAAATATGTATATCTCTATTCCTGAAATTAATATTCAGGATTTAATTTTAAAAATAGAAAATAAAATTAAAGAACTTTATCAGTTAAATTCAAAATTAACTGACCTTAAAAATAAATTTAATCAACAAAAATTTAACAGGCAAAAATTAAATATAAAAGTAATAGATTAAAATGTCAAAAATCATAACTCAAAATAAAATAAATGATGCAGTTTGGAAAGCATGTGATACTTTCAGAGGAAGTATAGACCCAAGTATTTACAAAGATTATATTTTAACTATGCTATTTATAAAATGTCTTAGTGATACTTATGATGATAAATATGAAAATTATTTGAAAAAATATAATGGTGATAAAGTAAGAACAGAAAGAGCAATGAACCATGAAAAATTTAAATTGCCGGCTAAAAGCCATTTCAAGTATTTTTATGAAAACCGTAATGAAAATAATATAGGTGAAATTATTGATATAGGTCTTGAAGATCTTCAGGAAAGCAACAGAGATAAATTTTATTCTGAAGATGGTGTTGGAGTATTTAGAAATATTAGTTTTAACAGTTCTAATCTCGGAGATCCCAAAGATAAAAACCGGAGATTAAGAAGTCTTTTAATCGACTTCAATAACCCTACATTAGACTTAAGACCTTCAAATCTTGGCGGGCTTGATATTATAGGAGGAGCATATATGTATCTAATAGAAAATTTCGCCAGTGATGCAGGAAAAAAAGCCGGAGAATTTTTCACTCCCCGTGAAGTTTCAACTTTGATAGCAAAGTTAACAAAATCACCTCCTGGTTCAAAAATTTGCGACCCGACTTGTGGTTCAGCATCTTTATTAATTAAAGCAGGTGAAGAAGTCGGAAGTGATAACTTTGCTCTATATGGACAGGAAGCAAACGGAAGCACTTGGGCACTTGCAATGATGAATATGTTTTTACACGGTTTTGATAATGCTAAAATTCGATGGGGAGATACTATTCGAAATCCGAAACTTCTTGAAGGTGATAAATTAATGAAGTTTGATACGGTCGTCGCTAATCCTCCATTCAGTCTTGATAAATGGGGAAAAATTGATGATAAAGATTTAAAAAAAGAAGAACTTACTACTTCAAATTTTGATCCGGCTCAAGATAAATTCAATCGTTTCTGGAGAGGAATACCTCCAAAAAGCAAAGGTGACTGGGCATTTATAACTCATATGATTGAAACTACTTATGAAGGCAAAGGAAAAGTTGGTGTTGTTGTACCTCATGGAGTTCTATTCAGGGGTTCGAGTGAAGGGAAAATTCGTCAGCATACCATAGAAGAAAATATTCTTGAAGCAGTGATCGGATTACCTTCGAATTTATTTTATGGTACAAGTATTCCCGCAGCAATTTTAATTTTTAATAAAGGAAAAGGTGACAATAAAAATGTATTGTTTATTGATTCAAGTAAGAATTTCAAACAGTTGAAAAATCAAAATATTCTTAGAGATTCTGATATATCAAAAATAGTTGATACATATTATAAATTTAAAGAAGGGAAACTAAAACCGGGAGTTATAGAAGATAAATTTAGTTATGTAGCCACTTTAGATGAAATCAAAGAAAATGAATTTAATCTAAATATTCCAAGATATGTTGATACCTTTGAAGAAGAACCGGAAATTGATATAAAAGCAGTACAAAAAGAAATTGATGAACTTGAAAAACAAATTAAAGATGTTCAGTCTGAACTGGATAAATATTTAAAAGAATTGATTTAGTGAGAAAAAATAAAAGCAAAAATACTAAAAAGTTTTATAATTCCGAAATCCCTGCTGATTGGGAGATAAAATCATTAAGTGAATTAGGAGAATTTTCAAAAGGTCAAGGTATTCGAAAAGATCAGATCCAAAATTATGGATTCCCTTGTATTACTTATGGAGAAATTTATACTACTCATAATTTTGTTATCAAAGAATTTAAATCATTTATTCCTGTTAATCTAATTGAAACTAGCAAATTAATTAAAAAAGGTGATATTCTGTTTGCCGGTTCAGGAGAAACTTTAAATGATATAGGGAAGGCTGTTGTTTATATGGGGGAAGAAGAAGCATTTGCAGGAGGAGATATAATTATATTAAGAACTGAAAGTAATAAATTCATAAATCCAGTTTTTGTTTCTTATATGTTAGAATCAGATTTTGCAAAGAGACAAAGATACATATATGGTCAAGGTATTTCAGTTGTTCATATATATAAATCAGAATTATCAAAAATAAAGATTCCAATTCCTCCGCTTCCTGAACAAAATACTATCGCTAAAATTCTTGGTTTATTTGACAAATTAATTGAATTGTATTCAAAACTATTAGAGCAAAAACAACTCCGCAAAAAATGGCTGATATCTCAACTTTTATCTGATAAAAAGAAAGTCAAGAATATTAAATCAAACTGGAGCGAAGTATATTTATCATCTGTAGTTAAAATTCCGATAAAAGAACCAGTTGGTAATCCAAGTAAATTTAAATTAATTTCTGTAAAATTACATTCTAAAGGTTTAGATTATCAAGATTCTAAAACAATATTATTCTCCCCTAAGGGAAGGCCATATTACATAAGATATAAAGATGAAATATTAATTGGTAGACAAAATATTCAAAATGGTGGTATCGCAATAGTTAACGAAGAATTTAATGGGTCAATTTGTTCGAACGCAATTACAAGTTTAATAGTAAATGAATCTAAATTTAATAAAAATTTTATTCTATATTATTTAATAAACCCTTCATTTTATAAAAAAGTTGAAAGAAAAATGAATGGTACCGGACAAAAAGAAATTTCAGAAATTGAACTTTTGAAAATTAAAATATATATCCCAGAATCCATAGAAGAGCAAGAGTTGATTTCAAAAGTTATAGATAAATGTGAAAAATCATTAATATTAACAAAACAGATCTTGACCAATTATGGAAATCATAAAATGGCTTTAATGCAACAATTATTAGCAGGAAAAATAAGAATAAAAAATTTTATAAACTAAAATAATCATATCATGCCAAGAAAAGAAAGACATGTTGTTCCAAATCCGACAGGAGGATGGGACTCTAAAAGAGAAAATGCTGAAAAAGCATCTAAGCATTTTGAAACAAAACAAAAAGCAATGGATTGGAGTAGAGATATGGCAAAAAAGGAAAAATCAGAATTGATACCTCACAGGAAAGATGGTAAAATTCAAAATCCCAATAGCTATGGAAAAGATCCGAATCCACCAAAAGATAAAAGGAGATAAGAGATGAAATTTTGTTACATAGATGAAAGCCACCATAACGGAGAGCAATATAATTCTAGTTTCCCAGTGGAAGTTATTACCGGGATAGTTACAGATGCCAGTAAGTTACACAAAACTTATCGTGAACATAATGAATTTTTTAAACTTTTGCAAGAAGCAGGAATCGATGTAAAAGAACTTAAAGGCAGAGAAATATTTAGAGGAAAAAACGAATGGAAAAAAATAAATGCAAAATTACGGAAAGATATTCTTAATTATACTTTAGATTGGATTGAAAATAGAAAATGTAAAATAATAGTAATACCTATCGATACTAAGAAATTTTTTAATCTAAAAAGTGATGGGAACAAATTAGCATTAAAATTTGAATATCCGTGGGAAACCGGTGCTTTCAATATTTTATTGGCAATTCAAAGATGTCATTGTAAAATAAAAAAAATTAAAGGCAAAACGATTGTGGTTTTCGACGAATTAGAAGGACATGGTAAAAGATTAATTAATATTTATAATGAAGATGATTTATCTTATATCGATAATTTTACAAATATTAAAGATTCTAAAAATAAAAAAGGTGAAAGATTTTCTGAAATCATTGATACACCTTTCTTTTCAAAATCTTAAGTTTGTTGCTTAATTCAGATGGCAGATATAATAGCATGTATGGTCTCAAGATATTTATTATTAAAATCTTATAACCAAACACCATCATTCATTGATGAATTAGAAATTGTTGAAGAATTTTATGTAAAAGCAGGAGAACTTCTCATAGACCATAACTGTATTAATCCTACTAAACCTAAAAATGATCCATTAATAAAGTTTTATTCTGAGATTAGACCTGATAATTGGGATCCAAAAACTTGGATAATATAATAAATTTAAAATGATAAACATAAACAATATTTTATATTCCCATTTCGTTGAAATCAATGAATTGAAGATGATTAAGGCATTAATTTAAGTCTAAAGATATAAATAATATTATGAAATATAACATCCCACTTTTACCTTTATCTGCAGATTTGGAAACTAAAGAAATTCTGAAAAAAACCAATGACGCTAATAAAGCTTTAGCTGAACTGAAAGGAACTGCTCCGGTTATTCCAAATGAATCCATTTTAATCAGCACGCTCTCTCTCAAAGAAGCAAAAGATAGTTCCGCTATTGAAAATATTATTACTACTGATGATGAACTTTATCAGTCTGATTTTAATCTGAAAATTTTCAAAAATAATGCTTCAAAAGAAGTTTATAATTACTCTAATGCTTTATTAATCGGATTTAAAAATGTTAAAAAAAATAATTTTATTTCTATAAATGATATTCTTGAAATTCAATCAATTATAGTCGAGAATAATGCCGGGTTTAGAAAACTTCCGGGTACTGTTTTGAAAAATGAACAAACCGGTGAAGTAATTTATAC
>DOWN01000129.1 GCA_003519545.1 Bacteroidota bacterium | reverse complement strand
AAATATTGACTTACTAAGATTGTTTTGATGAATAGTTAGTTAGTTTATTTATGGGGAAAGGGGCGTAAGCCCCTTTTTTTATTATAGAATTTTAATTTTTAGTTTATAATTTTTAAGATTTTACTAACGATAAAATAAACATGCATAAATCATTTATTCCCGTTTCGCCGGACTCTCACTTCCCTATTCAAAATTTACCATTTGGAGTTTTCAAACATATCAATACTAAAGGCAAAGCTCATATAGGTACAGCAATTGGTGAGTTTATATTAGATTTAACTTATCTCTCGGATAATAATTTTTTCTCTGTATTAATTCCCGATAAAGAAATTTTCAGGAGTGGAAACCTCAACTCGTTTATGAGTTTAGATAAAGAGATAAGAAAAAATTTCAGAGAGAAACTTAAAGTTTTACTTGATGAGAATAATCCTGTAATCAGAGATGATAAAAAATTAAGAGAGAAATGTTTATACTTACAGAAAGACTGCGAAATGATTTTACCCGTGAAGATTGGTGATTACACAGATTTTTATTCATCACGTGAACATGCTACAAATGTTGGTATAATGTTCAGAGGAAAAGAAAATGCATTAATGCCGAATTGGTTACACTTGCCAGTCGGCTATCACGGAAGAGCCAGTTCAGTTATAATTTCAGGAACAAAAGTTAAAAGACCAAAAGGACAGACAAAAGCAGATACAGAAGAATATCCAAAATTCGGAGAGAGTAAACTTTTAGATTTTGAGCTTGAGATGGGATATTTTATTAGTAGCGGAAATAAGCTTGGTACAAATATAAAAGTTGATGATGCACTTGAGAAAGTATTTGGATTGACAATTGTAAATGACTGGAGTGCGAGAGATATTCAAAAATGGGAATATCAACCTCTTGGTCCATTTCTTGCGAAGAATTTTGCAACTTCGGTATCGCCATGGATAGTAACGCTTGATGCACTTGAACCATTTAAGAAATCTAATGTTGAGCAGTCTCCGGAGCCATTGCCTTATCTAAAACCTAAGAATAATTTTACTTATGATATAATTCTTGAAGTTTATATAAAAACCAAAAAACTTGATATTCCGTATTTGATATGTAAAAGTAATTTTAAATATTTATACTGGAGTATTCAGCAACAGATTGCACATCATACGATAACGGGATGTAATTTACAAACCGGAGATTTATTAGCAAGCGGAACAATTAGCGGTATAGAACCGGATTCATTTGGTAGTATGTTAGAGCTAACGTGGCGGGGTGAAAAACCTTTGAAGCTTCCAAGTGGTGAGGAGAGAAAATTTTTACAGGATGGTGATACTGTGATTATGACGGCATATTGTCAGGGCGATGGATATAGAATAGGGTTTGGAAGTGTAGAGTCTGAAATTTTACCCGCGGTGTGAGAGTAGGTGGTATTTAAGAATAAGAGAGAGTGAATGCGGGTTTTGATTTATGTTTTAGATTTTAGAGATTCTTTACAGTTAAATCAGGATGTGCTGGTCGTTTCGCTCTCTCAGAATGACAGAAGTTGCTTAGGACTTTCAGTATAACAGATGAAGATTGGTAATACAAAAAAATTAATATATTGAAATCGAGAATTATTATATTATTATTTCTTTTTATTTATGGTTGTGGGAATGAAAATATTCCTGCGGGAGGAAACATAAATCCATTTGAAAATTTCAGATACCCTTTCTCGGATAATATAAATTGGTTTTACAAATATAATAATATAATCCACAACATAAGACCGGACTCAATCAGGCAATATATCACAACGGATACAATAAAAGGAACCGGAATTTCAATTTGGTCAGGTGATACAACGATAAACGGGGTTACCGGAAAAATTTTTAGAAGCGAACATAACGAACCAAATCATTCACATTCAACAATTGAATTGTTTGTTCAAACAGACAGCGGACTTATTTCAACATATTCAGGAAACACTGGCAGATCATTCGGACCTTTTTCTGCAAACTTAGGAAATAAATTTTTATTTAACGGAAACATTTATGAATCATTGAATGAGATAATAACTGAAACGAATATTTCACAGGCATATACAGCGATTAAATATCCTGTTAACATTGGTGATGAATGGTTTCTTCAGAGACTATCAGGGAATTTTAATTTTTATAAAAAATATATTGATGTTGTAAATCTATCTGTTCCCGCAGGGACATTTGAGTGTATTAAGATAAAAAAAATCGTGAAGAATGATAGCGGAGTTGAGAATAATAATTACGAATATTATGATTACTTATCGGTCAAAGGAATTTTGAAACGGGATTATAATTTAAAGAATATCGGATTTTTGAATAGTCAAGGAGAAGTTATCGGATATTTTGATATTAAGGAAGAGATAGAAGTAAATTTGATTTCGGGATTTTGAGAGAGTGAATATCGGAGTAGGAAAAACGCTCACCACGAATAAACAAAAAGAAACTCACCGCATAATAAGTAATATATCACCACGAAGTGAAAGAAAAATCTTACCGCGAAAATAAGGAATAACTCACCACAAAGTGAAAGAAAAAATCTTACCGCGAAAATAAGGAATAACTCACCACGAAGTGAAAGAAATCTTACCACGAATTTTCACGAATTAAACTAATTTCACGAATTATACGAATTTTTTTTAGACCTTGTCCTCCTGAAGGAGTGGAGCGACTGAAGGATCTCATAAGTGAATTTTTTCAGAGAGGGATTCTTTTCCCAAATGGCGGGTTCAGAATGACAGGAATGTTTTTAGATTGCGAGGCAAGCCCGCAATGACAAGAAGTGTTATACATTGTGAGTTAAGTTTCGCAGGAGTCCCTTTCAGGAGACTCCTGCGGGAGAGAATTTTATTGAGTTTAATTAAATTACTCACCTAAAATATTTTTAGAGCAAGAAAGATAAAAATTAATTTCATATATTTGTAGATATGATAATAACGCTCTCAAGTTTTACAAACGAAGAGAAAAAAGAGTTTATAAAATTTCTCGAATCTCCCTATTTTAATTCAGATAAAGATTTTATCAGTATTTATAATTATATACTTAAAAATGATCTGATTCAAGATGATGATATAATCCAGAAATACGGAAAAGAAAAAATTGAGAAATTTAATATTCTTGTTGAAAAATATGTATCTCAAAAGGAATTTGAAAAAGATAAAAATTCCTATTTGATGTATCTTTTATCAGGGTTGAAATCCCGGGAGGTTCCCAAAAGATTTAAATACCTTCTTTCAAGATACAGAAAACATTTTGAGAATACGTATAAAAGAGATGAAAATTATTATTCGAATAAGATATCAATAGAAAATGAATACTATAATTTTTTCTTAGACGAATTTAAATTTGATTATCCTGTAGTTTTAGATGAGATTTCTGAAACAATTGAAATGAATTTTTATTTTTATTATTTACATAATGTGCATAATTATATCGTGCACAGATTTTATGCCGGTAAAAAATTCAATTTTAATTTGAAATTTTACGATCAGATTATGAAAGATATTTCGAAAAATGAAAAATTAGTAAGCGAAAAACATCCTAATGTTTATATAATATATCTTGCAGTGAAAATTGTAGATAATCTCTATGAAAAAAAAGATGCCAATGATTTAATTGAAAAACTTAAACATTATCTTCAGGCAAATCTTAAAAAGTTTGATAAAACGCAGCTATATTATTATTACGGATATGTGATAAACTCATATCAGTTGATAATAATTAACACAAACGACTCTGAAATTAAAAAGAAATTGATTGAAATTTATAAATTAACCGATTTAGAAAATATAACATATATCAACAATAAAATTTCTAAAGATAAGTTAAACAATATAGTTTACAATGCAATCGCAACAGATGATATTGAATGGCTGGAATATTTTTTTAAAAAACACGACAGGCAAATAAAAAATAATATAAAAGAAAATGATTTGAGATTTTTTTATGCAAAAATTTCATTTGCAAAAAAAGATTTTGGAAATACATTAGCGAATCTTTCCAAAGTTAATA
>DOWN01000181.1:7831-9738 GCA_003519545.1 Bacteroidota bacterium | reverse complement strand
GCTTTTAATACAGCATTCATTGTTACTACTGAATCGAGATTATACAATTCTGATATTACATATTTCCATCTTACTGTATTCTGATTCAGTATTTCTCCGTTTGTACTCATAACAGTATAAGGAAACTCAACCTCCATTGTATAATAATTGTTCTTCATCATTTCTGCTATTGAATTTCGCAGCCCGGTCATTGAAGTGTCCTGAGGATTTTCAACAGGTCTCTTTCTTATGGTTAAATCATAATTTATTACATCACCGTTTTTCTGGAAAATTAAATTTGTTATATTACCGTCTTCCCCCGCTTCTTTATTGTAAATATTTTGTAAACCTGAAATTGAATTAAATGATAATGACATATCTAATGTCTTTGATGAATCAGAATTAGTTCTAGAACTGATTTTATCAATAGTTACTCCTTCAATATTTTGATAATCTTCGTTGGATTCCTGAATAAAATTTTCATCATTATAAATAGAATCTCTTATTTCCTGATATCTCGCAGTGTCTAACGCACTCGCAAAACCTACTATCATATCCATAAAGTTACGGCTAAAATCTACTTGAATGGTTTCTTTTCCGCTGCCATCTTTATTCAATGTAAGTTTTCTGGTTAAACTTATACAACTTTGGAACAAAACTAACCCTGTAAGCACTAAAAATAATAAGTATTTTTTCATTATATTTTGATTATTAATTTATCAATTTACCTTGTAGTTATTCAAAATAATTAATTATTTATTTAGTTTTAATTTTAAAATTTTGCATTCAAATAACAGTTTGCTGATTTCCTTTATGAGAAAATTTACATTAACATTTTTTTGTTTGTATTTCGTTGCGATACATTCATTCTTTATTCTTTTGCTTCCTGTTTTTACTATTGCATCTGCAAATCCGGATTTAGTCCGTAAATCCTTAAAAGAGTTCGAGACTCTTGCTACAAATTATTATTTCAGCGAAGACGAAAGAAAAGATGATCCGGCAATTGTTAATAATCAAAATTTATATGATGTAATTCATAATAACATATCTCTCTCATTTGATATAAAAGAAAGAATCCTGATTGGGAATGTAAAAATGACCGCATTAAATCTTTCCGATACACTGAACAAAATATATATTAACTTTCTAGATAATATGAATGTTAACTCTGTAAAACTCAATGACGCTGATATAAACTATAACAGAAAAAATAACTACATAATAATTGATTCTAAAAACCAACTTTCTAAATCAAAAGAGTTCACTGTTGAAATTTCTTATCAGGGTAAGCCGTTAAATGAAGGTTTTGATTCTTTTTCATTTAAATTTATAGAAGGGAATATTTGTATCTATAATCTTTCCGAACCTAACTATGCACCAAACTGGTGGCCCTGCAAAGATATTTTAACTGATAAATTTCTTATGGATATGATAATGACCGTGCCGGATGATTTAACTGCCGTGTCTAACGGTATCCTTCACTCTGAATCTTCATCTCAGGACGGATTGAAAACTTTTCACTGGAAATCAACATATCCTATAACTACTTATCTCGTTTCAATTGCAGTAAGCAAGTATGATAAATGGACAGAAACGTTTTATAATAAAGACAGTTCTAAATCAATGCCTGTAGAATATTATTCTTTTCCTGATTATACTGAAAAAGCAAAAATTGACTGGGGCGTAACTCTTGATATGCTCGACTTCTATTCAGAAATATTCGGAGAGTATCCTTTTATTAATGAAAAATATGGTATGGCTATGTTCGGATGGGTTGGTGGAGCAATGGAACATCAAACAATATCTTCAATGGGTTATACTCTTACCACTGGTGACAGAAGATACGAAAATGTTGTTGCACACGAAATTGTTCATCAGTGGTATGGAGATGCTGTCTCTCCTGCAACTTGGAAAGATATTTGGTTGAA
>DOWN01000181.1:0-7724 GCA_003519545.1 Bacteroidota bacterium | reverse complement strand
GAAAGATATTTGGTTGAATGAAGGATTTGCTTCTTACGGAGAAGCATTGTGGGAAGAACATCTGAACGGTTCTAAAGCACTATTCTCATATATGAGAAAAGAAGATTATGGTGGATTCTCAGGAACTCTATATAATCCTGAAGATAATTTATTCTCAACAACAGTTTATCAAAAAGGAAGTTGGGTTTTGCATATGCTGAGAGGAACAGTAGGAGATTCAACTTTTTTTAATATTTTAAAAACTTATTATGAAGATTTCAAATATAAATCTGCAACTACTGATGATTTTATAAAAGTGTGTGAAAAAGTTTCTGGTTTGGATTTGAAATACTTTTTCGATCAGTGGGTGTATAAAGGAACAGGAAGACCGGAGTTTGAATATTCCTGGAAAGCCGATCCTTTTGACGGACAATCTTCTTCAAATGCTTATATGATAAGAGTTAATATCAATCAGATTCAAAAAGATTATGATTTGTATAAATCAAATCTTAGAATTAATGTTAAAACTGAAAATGGTAATGAAGAATTTGTCGTTTTTAATGACAAAAAAAATCAAGTCTTTACTACGACAGTTAATTCAAAACCTGTTAGTGTTACTCTTGATGAAAAAGGCTGGCTCTTGAAAAAAGTTAAACAGGTGGACTATAAATGAAAAAATATTTATTTCTGACTCTGTTAATTNNCAAGGTTCTCCTTTCTCCGGTAATAATCAGATAAATAATATCTGCCGAAATTTAAACGTTACATCTTCATCTCAACTTTTCAAAAACCATTTAAATCAACTTTCAAATTTTGATAATTTTTCCCGGTTCAATTTTGAAAATATATTTATTCTGAACTTAAATGAAACCGATGTTTCCCGTCTGACTGAACTGCTATCTTCTCTTGATGATGTTGAATATGCCTCTGTTAATAATTCGTTTAGACTTAACAATGCTTCTTTTATTCCTAATGATACATATTTCAATCAGCAATATTATCTGAATAAAATTTCAATACCTCAAGTTTGGGATATAAACAGAGGTGATTCAAATATCGTAATTGGTGTAATAGATTCAGGTCTTGATTTCTTACATCCGGACTTACAAACTTCATATAAAATAAACAGAGGTGAAACAGGTCTTGACGCATTGGGCAGAGACAAAAGATTTAACGGAATTGATGATGATAATAATGGTTTTATTGATGACTGGCGAGGATGGGATTTTGTAGATGCCCCGTTTACCGGTGATCCGAGAAGAGGGGATTATCTCAATCCCGATAATGATCCCACAGACGATAATAAATTTTCACATGGAACCGCAGTAACAGGAATTATAAACGCAACTTTTAATAATTCACTTGGAATCTCTTCGGTCGCTCCCGGCTGTCGGACTATGATTTTAAGATGTTTTGATGCTGAGGGTTTTGGTGAAGAAGATGATGTTGCTAATGCTATTCTTTACGGAATTGCAAACGGAGTTAAAATTTTTAACTTCTCATTTGGAGATTATGTTTTTTCTAATCTTCTTAAAGATGTAATTAAATTTGCTTATCTGAATAATGTGACTATAATTGCTTCTGCAGGAAATGACGGCTCTTTCAGATTACATTATCCGTCATCTTATGATGAAGTTATTTCTGTTGCGGCTTCAGATGAAACTGATTTTAAAGCATCTTTTTCTTCTTATGGTGAAACAGTTGATATTTATGCTCCGGGTTTTCAAATTTTAACCACTACAATTTCCGGAAAAGGAAGTTCGAATTTTCAGAATAATTATGATAAATATAACGGTACATCCTTTGCCGCACCACAGATTGCTGCTCTCTGCGGAATTCTTCTGTCCCTTAATCCGTCACTTACTAATGAAGAACTCAGAGGTTTGCTGATTGCGAATACTGATTTTATGCCGGGACAAAATGCATGGACTGCTTTATACGCATCAGGAAGAGTAAATGCATTAAGGACTGTTCAAAATATAAATAACTCATCAATTGTAAGAATTTACAATCCATTTCAGGATTATACTGCTGTTTTCGGCTCTGTTCCTGTTTTTATTTCTGCTGCTTCCCCTTTGTTTGTATCTTATTCTTTGTTTTACGGTTACGGACAGAGACCTTCCGACTGGATTCCGCTTATATCAAATGTTCAGTCACAGGTATTGAATGATTCTGTTTATAACTGGAATCTGAATTCTCTTCCCGATTCATCATATACTCTACGGCTTGCTATTAATACAAACACAGGAAGAACATTAGAACACAGGATGATAATCTTTAAAGATTCACTCGCTCCAGTAATAACTGATGTTGCATTCGGATCTCTTATTGATAAAGATGCATATTCTGAACTTATAATATTTAATACAGATAAACGTTCACTCGGAAAATTATTTTATAAACCGGTGAACTCAACTGATTATAGATTCATGATCGCTGATCTCGGAACTCCGAATCTCGGTTTTGTTACTCCCACTCACTTTGCTTTACTTGGTGGAAATGATTTAAGCACAAATCAAAATTACGAATTTTATCTTGAAGCAACAGGATTGAACAATAAAAAATCTGTATTGTCCTATAAAGAGTTTAGATTTACTTCAAAACCTAAAATTAATATTTACGGTTTTAATAATTTGAATTTTACAATTCCATATTCACAGTATTGTAATAAAGTTACTGATATTAATAATAACGGGAAACCAGATATTTTCATAAATGAGATTAAAAATAATCTTAAACTTAATGTTTATGAATTTGATAATGGTGTGTTTAATAAAATCTCAAGCAATAATTGGGGTGATTTCAAAGTTGCAAGAGATGTTGAAGATATTGATGGCGATGGGAAATCTGAACTTCTGACATCTAGAAGTCGTAACGGAATTTTATATAAATCTGAAAACTCATTTTTACCTGATAAAATTTTGTGGGCTGATACCATTGAAAATAATTTCTGGTCGGCGAGATTTGCTGACTCTGATAATGACGGGAAAAATGAAATCCTCGGGTTCGGTGTTAATGGTTTAAGAATTTTAGAATTCAATTCAGGTAATTTTAATCAAATCGCGAATTTAAATTATGGCGGTGCTTTCGACCCCGTTGCTAATTCACAAAATGTTCTTGTTGAAGATTTTGATACAGACGGAAAAAAAGAACTCGTGTTTATAAATACTTTTTATCTTAACTCTTCGTCTGCTCTTCCTGATTTATATCTAAATATATATGAAAATATTTCCGATAATAATTATCAGAGAATTTTTGCCGACTCAATGAGCAGATTTTTAAAAGGGGATAATATTGTAACAGGGGATTTTGACGGTGATGGGATAAAAGAATTCGCGATCGGAACTGTCAGCAAGGATGGAGAACCTGTTCAGTATTACAGATTGATTGTATATAAATCATCAAGTAATAATACTTTTGATATAATGGATATCGTGGATATTTATAATTATAAATCTTATACTGAAACTTCAACTCTCTCTGCAAATATTGATGCAGATATTAAAGATGAAATTCTTGTTAATACGGGAACTCATTTTTATATTCTGAAATACAATAATTCTGAAAAACAATTTACACCTGAATTATATAAATCGAATATAAATTCTTTTAATCAACTCATTTATAATTTTAATAATAATGCTGTCAATGAAATTCTTGTAAATAATGTTAACGACTCTGCAATATTCTTTGAGAAAAATGTAAACTCAAATGCTCCTCCAACTCCAATGATTACAAGATCTTATGGTATTAATAACACTGCTTTTTTAAGTTATACTTCTTCTGTAATGGCTGATTATTTTAAAATTTACAGATCACTAAATGACACCATTTACACTTTCATAGATTCTACATCTCAATTATTCTATGTTGATTCAACTGCTTTAAATAATACTAATTATTTTTATAAAATTTCTTCCGTTTCAAATTCTTTTCAAATCTCTGAAAGTCCTTTGACAAACAGTGAATTTGTTTTTGTTCATCCTCAAATAAAATTATCAGGTATTGAATATAAAGGTAATGGTTTTGTCGGATTGAAATTTTCGGGTAAGATATCAAACACTATTCCCTCACCTCAGTCTTTTGTTATCAGATTTTCTGATACAACTATTCAGCAAATATTTTCTCCAAACAGTATTGCAGTATTTAATGATACTGAATATCTCTTGAAATTTGACAGTCTGAAAAATAATTCTTATTCGGCAAGAATTAAAAATCTTAATGATTTTTATAATGCTCCGATTGATGAAAGCCCCATTTTGAATTTTATTGTCAATGATTCAACAGTAAATGAATTTTACATATCTAATGCAACTCTGTTAAGTTCTAAAAAAATAAAAATTATTTTTAATCTTCCTGTTTCTAATGATTTTTCAAATATTAATTTTTATAAATTAACTCCATTCAATATTCCTGTGTTATCTGTTGAATTAAGTGAGCAGAATAATTCTGTTATTTTAAATCTTGGAAATGGTACTATCGGAGCAACAGGTAAAAATTATGTTCTCAAAGTTTCAGGATTAAAATCGTCTTCGGGAATTACTATAACCACGGGGGCAGGTAGCACTTTCGGCTTTGTATTTAACAAAGAAGACCTTGAAGAGATATATACATATCCTAATCCTGTGAATATAAATTCTCATAATATGATGACGTTTGCAAATTTAACAGTCAAAGCAAAAATTCAGATTTTTGATATAACAGGTAAGTTTATAAAATCAATTGATGAAACCGATGGTAATGGGGGAGTGGAATGGGATTTAAAAGATAATAACGGAAATATAATCCCTTCCGGAATTTATCTTTATAAAGTTTCGGGTGTTAACAGTGCTGGAATTGAAGTGAAAGAAAAATTATCTAAATTTGCAGTAATAAAATAAATTTAAGAAATAAAAAAAGCCTGTCATAAAAAATATAACAGGCTTTCAGATTTACTAAATAAAAAATTTATTTACCACCGTTTACATATGAAGAGAACTCTTTTCCGGCTTTGAATCTTACAACTTTTTTAGCAGCAATTTTGATGTCTTTTCCGGTTTGAGGATTTCTTCCCATTCTTGCTTTTCTTTTGCTTTGGAAGAATGAACCGAATCCTACTAATCCTAATCGGTCACCTTTTTTAACTGATTTTTTTACACATCCAATAAATGAAGCTAATGCTGCTCTTGCTTGAACTTTTGTGATTTTAGCGTCTGCAGCCATTTGTGAAATTAGTTGCTCTTTGTTCATAATTATTTGTTTTTGTTTATATTACTATAAATACAAAAATAACAGAATTATATTTTAAATTCAAACATTATTATTTTTTTAACTTTGTCTTTATACTAAGTTCACGTTCGCTCTTAAATTCAATTTTTTGTGTTTAACATCGAACCGGAACATATTTACCTGATTTTTACATCGCCCGCTCTTAATATTATGGGGAATAAATTATTTTGCAGGTTTAATTATTGCTGGTATATAAACTTTTATTTACATTTCTTTGTATCTACATTATAACTATTTTTGTATAAATAAATTATTTAGCAATTATGTCAAAAAGGATGTTCGTTTCCAATAAAGATGAAACGATTAGATTATTTGAAAATCCGGTACTCGAATATTTTTCACATATTCATCCGGCTACACCTTTGATTGTATTTTTACCGGCTTGTGCAATAATGTATTATTTTGGTTTGCAGGAATTATCTTTCTTTTCTACTCTATTGGCTTTTTTCGGTGGAATTTTATTCTGGACTTTGTTTGAATATGTATTTCACAGATTCGCATTTCATTATCACCCGAAATCTGAAACAGGTAAAAAAATCCATTTTCTCGTTCATGGTATTCATCATGATTATCCTCGTGATAGCACAAGATTAGTTATGCCATTACTCGTTAGTCTTCCTCTGGCTGTGATGTTTTATTTTTTATTCCAATGGATTTTTGGAGTTTATCATTTTAATATATTTGCAGGATTCATTTTCGGATACGTTGCTTATGATTCCATTCATTATGCTACTCATCATATGAAAATGAAAAATGGAATAGGAAAATTTCTCAAAGAATACCATTTAAGACACCATTATAATGATGATAATACTGCTTATGGAGTTTCAAATCCGTTGTGGGATTATATATTCAGAACTGTCCCTCCTCACGTAAAAGAAGACAAAGATTCCAAATAAAAAAATTTTTATTTCTAAATTCAAAAGCGGCTATAAATTTTATTTATAACCGCTTTTTGTTTTGGGCTGAATTCAGGAAAATTTTATTCTGAAATCCTTTAATGTGTTATATCAAAGATAAACACCATAACAAGTAATATTACTGCCAGAACTATTCTGACTATTTCTTGATTTTTCATTTTTCCTCCTTATTTTACTAAAATCATTTTTTTAGTTTCTGTAAAACTTCCCGCTTCAAGTTTGTAATAATATATTCCGGATGATAAGTCCTTACTTAAAAATTTATATTCATATAAACCTGCTTGTAAAAACCCGTTCACTGGTTCTGAAATTAAAGAACCTCTTGAATCATAAACTTTCAAACTTACTCTTTCCTTACGGATTAAGTAAAAACTGATTTTTGTTTCCGGATTGAATGGATTAGGATAGTTCTGATAAAGTTTGAAATCATTTAATTCTGCTGTGTTGTTTGTAATGTTTGTCATTACCCCACCTCCGTTAATTGTATTGTAAATTCTTCCTGCACCTGCAACGGCAAATACACTGTCGTCTGAAATGCAGTAAATTCCGTTAATTGAAAATACTGATGAACTTGTTGTCTGTGAACCCCAAACACTTCCTCCGTTGTTTGTTTTCAAAATTTTTCCCGCTGCTCCTCCGACATAAAATGTATATGCTATAAGTCCGCTTTGGAATGAGGAAATGCAATATAAATCAGTTGTCACAAATGAATTTTGTTGCGTCCAGTTTGTACCTCCGTTAGTTGTCCTGTAGATAAGACCTTCCGCTCCGACTACTATTCCTGTATTTGCATCTTTAAATTCTATATCATAAAATATCTGATTTCCTGAACCTGCACTTTGTGTTGTCCATGATGTTCCCCCATTTGTTGTTTTCCTTATTCTTCTGTCCAGTCCGCAAACCCAACCCGTATTATTATTTATAAAATATAATCCGTAATAATCATCCGATCCTGCCGGATTATCTGTCCCAACCAATTCAACCCCTTCATTAAATTTTTCTCCGCTGTTATCAAACGAAACTTCACTCCAAGCCAATCCTCCGTTGGTTGATTTTAGTATAGTATTAAAATCTCCAACAATATATCCGGTATTGTTGCTTGGGAAAAATACAGCATTCAAATCATCAGTAGTGCCTGATGTAATCTCACCAATTATTCCGTTTGAATACCTGACGATTTTTCCGCTTGTACCTGCCATATATCCGGTGGTTGAGTTTATCATAAATACACTGTTCAATACTGAAGAAGTGTATGTGTAAGAAGACCAGTTTACTCCGGAGTTAGTAGTGATTAATATCCTTCCACCTGCTCCGCATACAATTCCTGTATTTTTATCAATGAAATGAACTCCCTGAAGTGTGTTCAGAACTCCTGAGTTTTGATTAAGCCATTGTGAATTAACGTCACAAAAACTAATTAACATAAAAAGTAAAATTAATTTTTTCATTTTTTTAATTATTTATTTAAACTTTTCAAATTTCAAGAAATTTAAACTTGATTCATAATCAAAAAAGATATATTTTATTGCATATATATAATATAAATATTGTAATATC
>DOWN01000292.1 GCA_003519545.1 Bacteroidota bacterium | reverse complement strand
ATTGGTTTTATTTACAAGTGTGTAATTTCCATTTGCAATAAAAGAATGGGTTTCGGGAAAAATGTCTAATTGAACAAAAACTGATGTAATTCTTGGTTGTTTGGTGTATTCATATTTTCCGAATTTTTCTTGAAATTGAGATAATAAGGCAGTTTTATTTTTTTCAAAAAATAAATTATTCCCTGGTAAATTTTGTTGTTGGAATATATAAAAGCCGAAAGATAAAAAGCAAATTAACGAAATCATCAACGTGAAAGAGAGCTTGCCGCGATAACGATTTTTAGCAACTGTCAATCTTTCAAAAACTGAATTGGTGAGTTCTCTTTGCCAAATTAGTAATGTAAAAAAATATATAAATATTCCAAAAAGTAACCAGTAAAACCTATATAAAAAAAATGGCAGTAACGAATGTCCATAACCATTCATATCAGAATAGTTAAGATAGAAACTTGAATCAGGACTTTCATTAAATCTGACTAAATAATTTTCAATACCTAAAGAAGGAAATTGAGAAATACCTAATGCCAAAAGAATAAGCAGGAATAGACTTAGATAAGTATTGTTAAAAATTGATTGAACAAATAAAGCAAGGAATGCCCATATAATAAATCCGATTAAATGAATGGCAAATAAATCAAACAAGTAATGTCCGATTTCAATCTGATAAAAGGCGTTATTTAATTGGATTGCGATACCGACTATCATTATCAACGAAAGCAGTAAAACTTGCATTTTAACCAAAGCAAGAAATTTAGAAAACAATAAAACCCAATTTGGAACGGCAGTAGCAGAAATTAAATCAGCAGTTCGAGAATTTTTTGCTCTATGGACTAAAATGCCGGCATAAAGAAATGTAAGAATTTGAATCAGAAAAGAATAAAAGAATACAGGCAAACCTAAAATTATCCAAGTAGTTGGAAGAGGTTTAGTATCCGTATGCGGATTCATTTGCAATAGAATAGCCGCTATAAATAAAATACCGACAACAAGAATGCTTATAAACGCAGGGCTTTTTATTATAAAGTTAAAATCGGTTTGGGATAATTTCCAAGAAGTTTTAATCTGATGAAGGAATGAAAAATTGAAATTTGCTTTGATTAAATTTACTTTGGTGATGCTGCCAAAATTATCTTTAGTAATACTCTTTCTATTTTTAAATTTTAAAATCGGGAGTAAAGCGTTTTGACTAAAAGAAAACAAGCGATAAGTTATAGTAAAAATTATCAAAGCAACAAAAAGCCAAACAAGTCTATTGTAAAAAATGATTGATTGCAGAGGTAAGGTAAAAGTATTTCGTTCTGCTGATGACCAATAACGAGTAAGATAATGAATTGCGTTTTCTCCAAATGGGTCAAATATAAATCCTGCCATACTGTCAGATCCGACTAATCTGAATAGGATTTCTTTTAATAGCCAAAAGATAATTATTGCGATAAAACCCCAATAAATATTTCTGCTTAGCAACACTACTGCAAATACAATGACACTAAACAAAAACAAATTAGGGATTGTGAAAATAAAAATAGTTTGAAGGTATGGAGTGGCATCAAAAGGAAGTAACTGTGTTGGATTGACTGATGGCAGTTTTGTTCCAAGTATTAAACCAATAGGAATAGAAATCGCAATTATGAAAACGATTAAAAACGCACTTGTGAACTTAGCAAAAAGATATTGAGCTTTTGAAAATGGATAAGAATAAAAAATGTTATTAAAATTAGATTTAAAATCTTTGTAAATACTTTCCCCTACAATTGCAGGAAGCAGAAATAAAAGCAACTTATTGAAAAAATTAGCAAAGGTGTAAATGCTAAGCGGAGAGTTAGCAATATTTTCAACAGATGCTGAACCCTCTCCAAATGCACCTGAAGCACCTGCCATACTTAACAAAGCTAATAGGAAAAATGCAATGAGATATAGATAAAATGACCAGTTCTTTAACCAATATTTAATTTCAAAATTTAGGATATTGACAAACATCAAGCGTCTGTTTTATTAAAATTTTTCAAAGCAATAAAATAAACATCTTCTAAGTTTGGGGTTGCCGGTGTAAAATTTTCTGCCGGTTGTTCGTTAGCATAAACTCTGATATTTATAGAATTATCATCGTTGTATTTTGATGAAAGCACGAGTAATCTTTTTTCCATTTCATCAAGGTTTTCTCTGACGCAGTTAGTTGACCAAATTTGGTTTTTTATTTCTTTGGTTGCTTCCGATGGTTTCATTTTTTTCAATATTTTGCCTCCATTCATAATAGCCATATCGTTGCACAAATCTTTTATATCATCAACGATGTGAGTTGAAAATATAATGATATTTGAACTTGCAATTTCCCGAAGCACATTTAAAAACCGGTTACGCTCTGCGGGATCTAAACCGGCAGTTGGTTCATCTACAATAATTAATTTAGGATTATTAAGTAACAATTGGGCAATTCCGAACCGTTGTTTCATTCCACCTGAATAGCCGTCAACAAATTTTTTTCGAACTTCATAGAGGTTGGTAATTTCCAAAACCTGATTTATTAAGACGTTTCGTTCTTTTTTTGAAGAGATGCCTTTAAGAGTTGCTAAATAATCTAATAGAGTTTCTGCTGACATTTTGGGATAAACGCCGAACTCCTGCGGGAGGTAGCCCAAAATTTTTCGTAGTTCCATTGGGTTTTTTAATACATCAATGTTTTCAAAAATTACTGAACCTTCATCGGGGTTTTGTATTGTTGCGAGTGTACGCATTAGTGACGATTTGCCTGCACCGTTAGGTCCGAGTAAGCCGAACATACCTTTATGTATTTCCAAATTAAGATTGTCTAAGGCTTTGACACCGTTAGGATAGGTTTTTGAAAGGTTGTTTATTTTTAAAATCATTTTTGTTTTTGTACATTATTAATTTAACGGAGGGATTTGGTTTATTGTTACGTTTGGGGTGGGGGGTTTGGGGGGGCTTCACCACGAATTGGCACGAATTAGACGAATTGCACAAATGTGGGTGATTAAGTATGACCACGAATTTACACGAATTAGACGAATTGCACGAATAAATTTGATATTAAATATTAAAAGTATTTTGCCCTCCCCCTAAATCCTCCCGATTGATCGGGACAGGCTCCTCCAAAGGGGGACTTTAAGAATTCTCTCTTAAATTTACAATTTTCTTCAATTGCTCTAAACTTAAGCCCTCCCCCTAAATCCCCCTCCAAAGGGGGACTTTATTTTATTCCTAAATTAATATTTTTGAATGAGATCCTTTCCCGACACGTCGGGATAAACTAAGCCCGCAATGACAGGATGGGAGGCTTCACCACGAATTGGCACGAATTAGGCGAATTGCACGAATGTTTTCTTTTTTAAATGGAATGTCATTTTGAAAACAATTGTTCGCAGGAGTCCCTTGCAGGAGACTCCTGCGGGAGAGGGAAAATAATTAATTCTCCCCCCAACCCCTCCCGACGAGTCGGGATTTCGTAAACTCAATCTACATTGGGGACTTTGATTATAATCAAGAGATCCTTCGGTCGCGAGCTCCCTCAGGATGACAGCAGTGTTTGAAGATTGTAGGATGGAATATTCGCAGGAGTCCCTTGCAGGAGACTCCTGCGTGAGAGGGGATGGTAATATGAGATTGCGGGGTCCCGACATGTCGGGATAAACTAAGCCCGCAATGACAGGATGGGAGGCTTAACCACGAATTGGCACGAATTAGACGAATTGCACGAATGTTTTCTTTTTTAAATGGAATGTCATTTTGAAAACAATTGTTCGCAGGAGTCCCTTGCAGGAGACTCCTGCGGGAGAGGAGATGATAATATGAGATTGCGGGGCAAGCCCGCAATGACAAGGGGGTATTGATTTAACGTAACCTTTTAGGGATTCTTCGCTTTGCTCAGAATGACATTGGAATTTCAGGATGAAAGATTGCTTTTTGTCTAAATCATTAGATCCTTTCCCGATGAATCGGGACAAGCTAGTCGCGAGCTCCCTCAGGATGACAGTTTGATTTAAAAGTTTTTATAAATAAAGAAAGTCGTTTTGATATAATTCAAAACGACTTTTATTTTGGCTGAAATATTATTTTTAATTAAATATTTCTTAATTAAAAATTATACTCATTACTGTATTGTGAAAGTTCTTGCGGTTACTTCCTGGTTTTCGGAAAGTGTTCCCGAGTAATTTGAAGAAGTACCGTTAAGAATTGTTCTTACGTTAAATGATTTTGTTACGCCCCGGTAATTTTTAACTTTGACTTCATAGTTACCTGCAGGTATTGTTGGTGTTGTGCTAAAAATATTTTCAATTGCGTTACCTAATGGATCTGTCCAATCTCTATCAAGAGAAAAATTTGCTGAAGTTCGAGCAGAATAATAAACATGTAGTCCATTTGGTCCATAAAGGTGTAAGTCGAGATCAGCAATTGAACCGGCTGAATTTACCCAAGTTAATGTTGCCTGAAAAGTTCCGGAACCGAATGGAACAGTCGGAGGGGGCCATGTTCCCGGACGACCTGCTACCCAAGAACCTCCGGGGGGTATTGTGAATGGGACATAATAAATAGCATCATAAGTTCTCCAACCTACAAATTGCAGAGGTTCAGAAACCGTAACCGATGCCGGGATTGTGTAAGTAAAAATCTGTACTTCATTTCCTACACATAAAGATTTAGTTACCCAAAAAGAGATGGTTCCCTGTGGCACGATTGCTTTTGTTTTTCCTTCAGGGCAACCGAGAAAAATTGGTCCTGAATATACTCCTCCGATAAATCCATTTGCATACAAACCAAGTATAGCCGGTTTTTCAGGATTAGCCGAAGCTACGGTTAAAATAAAATTTGTGAACGGTTCCTGCATATCAAGCACACAGCCACCTTGACGGAAATCAGAAGCATCCGTCATTGAATTATTTTTTGTCAGAACAAAATAACCTAAGGTCAGAACATCAATACCGATTCTTTTATTAATTGTATCAATGGTTGAAGTCGGGACAATTTTCCAAGATTGAGTGTCAGGAGAATAATTCAATACGGTTAAACCTTGAGGAGATGATTCACCGGATGCAGGGAAAAGAATTTGAATAGGTCTTTCAAAGGAAAATGCTTCCGGTCCTGCTTTGAGATACTTGCCGATAACTGTATATCCCGCAGGAACATTTGGAATACCTGATTCGATGTTATCAGCTGTATTGATTGAGAAGATTACAGTTCCATCAGCACCTGTTGAAAGTTTTGGAACATCACCTTTCTCAACAACTAAAGAAAATTCATTGTGATTTAAAGTTCCTCCTGTGCTTGAAGTATAAGTTGCAGTTACTCCATCACCTGTTTCGCCACCCGGAGAAACGGGATTTTCTTCTTTAGTACAATCACTTGCAATGAAAGAAAGGGAAAAGAAAATTAAAATAAGTATTAATTTTAAATAGTTATTATTAATCATCATATTGAATTTTATTT
>DOWN01000359.1 GCA_003519545.1 Bacteroidota bacterium | reverse complement strand
ATAAAATGAATTTAAATTCACTTTATACTGTTGGTGTAAAGGAAGTTTTTAAATATTTAAATGGTGAGTATAATCTGATAGAGATGTCAGAAATGATAAAACAAAATACACGCAGATATGCAAAACGTCAGATGACTTGGTTCAGAAGAGATGAAAGAATTAAATGGTTTAATATAAATGAAGATACAGATTTTAATAAGTTAGCAGAAAAAATTATTAATGATTTTAAAAATTCATAAAACACTCTTAATGAAAAAATGTATTTTGATATTTCCCGTTTTGTTTTTAATTATCAGTTCGTGTAAGATAAATGATTTTGTCGCACCAAACTGGGAAGTGGAGGGAAATTTATCTTTTGTCAGCAGGGATTATTCAGTTGCAGAGATGTTAAAGAAACAGCAAAATTTATATATAGATTCAGTTTCCAATGACGTTGTTTTAATCGCCACAGTTGATGACAGGGATGAGATAGGCACTTCTTTAAAATTCGACGGTATTGCTAAAACTACTAACACTATTGTATTTAACCGCGATACAGTTTTATCACTGGATTTTGACGATTCAAGTTTCGTCAGAAAAGCAATTTTTATCAGCGGAAATGTTTTATTAAATTTTAATAATCCAAACAGTTTTCCGTATAGTTTTAACCTTACTGTCAATAACTTAAAAAATAAACAGACCAATCAGAGTTATACTACATCAAGAACTGTAAGTGCAAATTCAACTTTGAATTTTTCAATTTCGTTAGGTGATTATTATGTTGATAATGGTGGTAATCTTCTCAATACATTACTGTTCGATATAAACTCATCTGCAAGTCAGCAAGGATTTACAACATTTGATTATTCAGTTACCGAAACAATTGTTGATTATGTTTCGGGAAAAGTTAAACCGATAACTTCAAAGAATGTTCAGGATACAATCATTGAACCTTTCGGAACTAATGCACCGACTAATCCTATCATAATTTCCACAATAAAAAAATCAGAATTTATTATTAAAAATTATTCTGAATCACAGATAACTTTAAGGCGTGCTTATTTTGTAGGTGAGAATAAAAATACTTTAAATAAAATTAGATTGCTTTATGATTTTGACGGTAACGGAACACTGGATTCTTTTTATACTATAAGTATTCCAAGAAGAAATGCGGGAGAACCCTTTGGGGAAGCGAGATTGCAGGTTACATCTACTAACAGTAACATTTTGCAGTTTCTCGGAAATGTACCCTTCAATGTTTTTTATGAAAGAGATCAGGTTTTTAATTCAGATTATACCGATGCAACTCTTAACAGTAATGACAGTGTTATAACAAAATTCTATGCTGATATACCACTGAGATTTCAGTCTAAGGATTACAATTCATACAGAGATACAATCAAGTCAGGATTTACTCAAAGACAAAGAGATAAAATTACCAATATAAGAAATATAAAGTTAACTACAACCCTCATAAACGGAATTGCTTTGCAAATGAAAGCAAAAATAACGATCGCAGATTCTAACAATGTCCCGTTGCTTGTGTTAACTGAGCGTGTGCAGAATCCTGAACCTGACGGATTTGTTACGGTTGCCGCCGCAAATGTAGGTTCTGACGGAACTGTACTTCCAAACGGGCAGGTAACGCGGGTTATTGAATCGGAATTGAATGCTGATGATGTTTTGAGAATTCTGAGTTTTGGAAATGTATTTGTTGAGTTACAATATATTACAAATCCAAATGCAGGATTAATAAGAGTTAAAGGTGATGACTTTTCTATAATTCGGAGTATTGGTGTATTAACTTATTTTGTGGAGATTGAATGATGAAAAAAATAATTTTAATTTTTTTAATTTCGGTTAATTCAGTCTTATCTCAATATGCAGATAATCCAAAAAGTTTATCAATGGGAAGAACTTCAGTTGCTAACTCATTTCAACTTGATGCATTGAATAATAATCCCGCAAATCTTGTATTAAATTCTCAGTATGATAAATCGAATTATTACTTTACGCTTTTTACTTCCGCAGGTTTTATGGTAAATTCTGATTTTTTAAGTGCTGATTTTTATAACAAATATTTTTCGGGCAATGACGGAGAGCCATTGTTACTCTCCAATTCAGATAAAGAAGATATACTTTCAAAAGCAGGAAACACTTCAACGGGATTTAAAGGTAATTTTAAATTTTTTAGTTTATTAATTCGTGATAAAAATGTCGGAACATTTGCATTATCATTTGAAGATAAAATTTCCGGTCTTTCGTTTCTTCCTAAAGATGCGTTAGATGTGGCACTTTATGGAAATAAAAAAAATTCATCTTATGATTATTCCGAGTTTGACCTTGATGCAAGTTGGATAAGGCAATTAAATATTTCTTATGCCAAAGAACTTCCGGATTTATTTAAAAGTTTTCTTGAAAATTTCAGTTTTGGTGTTTCTGTGAAACCTCAGTTTGGATATTATAATTTCGGAGTTGAAAGTAATAACTTAATAATTAATACTGATGACAGCAGTAAAATAAAAGCAGACGGATTATTAAGACTTAGGAGTTCAAGGATTGGTACTGACAATAGTAAAATTACATTCCCTGAATTTGGAGATCTCGCAGGTTTCGGTATGGGTTTTGATGTCGGTTTCAATTTAAAATTCAGTAATAAAGTAAACGTTGGTTTAAGTGTAACAGACATTGGTTGGGTTAACTGGTATAAAACTCCAAAAGAATATCTTTATAAAGGTGATTTTTTAATTACAGATTTGGCAAACTCTGAACAGTATGATCAGTTATTAAATCTTATCGAAGGAACTGAAACATCAATTCCGAATTATAAAAAATCATTGCCTACAACTTTGAGAGTCGGTGTTAATTATAAAATTTATGATCCGATATTTTATAAAAATTCTACTGAAAGAGCGAATATAACAGCAGAATATTATCAGGGGCTTGTTGATAATGTTGCAGGTGTTTCCACAACTCCGTTATTCTTTTTGGGTGGTGAGTATTTGTTAAGTAATTATTTTATACCGAGAACTGGAATTGTATTGGGAAATTCTGAAAACCTTGCCTTAAGTTTGGGATTTGGATTGATAACTGATTATGTTATTTTCGATTTCGGAACGCATAACATTCTTTCAGTTTTTAATATCAATAAATCTTCAAAAAATTCAGTTGCGTTCAGTTTGAAATTTAAATTTGATTAAATTTATTTATGAGTGACTGAATATTCCAGATATCTTTCTTTTAAAAGGGGAGTTATTCTGTATCGGTCATCCCCGTATTCATTATACATAGATTGTAAAACGTTATAAATCAAATCAAGTCCTATTCTTTCACTCCATTCGATTGGACCAAAAGGATAGTTAGTCCCTAGTTTCATAGCAATATCTATATCTTTTGCATCAGCAGTTTTTTCCTGAAGCACGAGATACGCTTCGTTAATAATGAGTGAAATAATTCTAAGGTTAATTAATCCCGCTCTGTCTTCCACCCAAATCGCATTATCAAAAATTTCAGAAACAGCAGTCGCAAAATCTGGAGAAGAAAGATTTGATTTTGTTACTTCAATATTTTTTACTGAAGAAAATGTTGGATAAATTCCAATTCCAAAAAATCGTTTAAAATTTTTAATAAATCTTAATTGTTGTGATAGTGGGATACATAAACTAGATGAGATTATAATTGCATCATCAGGAATTTGATTTTCAATTTCATTGAGATTTTTAAATTTTAAATCCCTGTTATAATTTGTAATTTCAAATGCTATATCTGTATTCGCGGAAACTGAATTTTCAAATTCACATTTATTTTTTAAAAATTCTTTCAGTTCAGATATCAATCCGGAATTATCTCCGGTTATGAAAACTTTTTTCATTATTTAATTTGAATTACACAAAATTAAAAATTTATTTAGAAGATATCTATTCTAAATATAAACACAAACATTCTTCTATAGATCCAGTTTGGATTTTACATAATTGTAAATCAGATTCTGATAGGGAAGTACTGGGGTTAATTGTTTCGTGTTATTCTTATGGAAACATAGATTTAATTAACCGGTTTATAAATAAATTTATCGAAATATCCGGAATGGGAGTGACTGAATTTATAAAGAATTTCGATGCTTCAAAAGACAAAAAATATTTTAAAGAAATGAATTACAGATTTAATAATTCAGAAGATTTTGTTTTATTGCTATTGAACATCAAGAGCGTTTTAGAAAAGAAAAAAAGTTTATCGGTGTTAATTAAGGAATTAGCAGATAAAAATTTATCAGTTATTAATATAATTTCTGATTTTGTTGATGAATTGAAATTCATTAAATCAAAAAAGCAAAAAAATTTTGATTATCTTTTACCACATCCAGGTAAGGGCTCTACATGTAAAAGAATGAATTTATATTTTCGTTGGATGGTGAGGGAAGATGAGATTGATTTAGGAGTATGGAAAAAATTTATAAATAAGTCGGAGTTAATTATGCCGGTTGATACTCATATTTACAAAGTATCACAGGAATTAAAAATGATAAAACGAAAATCCTGTGATATGAAGTATGCATTAGAACTCACAGATTTTTTAAAATCCTTCGACCCCACCGACCCAGTTCGTTTCGACTTTGCTTTGTGTCATATAAAAGTTAAATAGATAGTTTTCTTCTTATTCTCCCGCAGGAGTGTCCCGAAGGAGACTCCTGCGATCTACTACTTTTACTAATAATCAAACAACTACATTTAATCCCTCTCCCGCAGGAGTCTCCCGAAGGGGACTCCTGCGTTCTACTACTCTTTATAAAAATCAAAAAAATACATCTCATTCAAAAAAGATTCTATTGAAAATATTATAGAGGAAATATAATTTTCCATAATCACAAAAAAATTAAACACTCTCCCGCAGGAGTCTCCTGTAAGGGACTCCTGCGAACAATAAAAATTTATGTCAGCTAGAAATAAAACATCCCTAAAGAATAAAATTTACTTTATAACTTTCACAATTTTTAAATGGCAAAAAATATTTACTCATGAAAAATACTACAAATTAGTTTTCAAATGGTTCGACTATCAAAAATTAAATTATAACAATAAAATACATGCATATGTAATAATGCCTAACCACTTACATCTAATTCTATTTTTATCTGAATCATCTCCTGAACTATCCAAGCTGATTCAGAATGCAAAAAGATTTTTAGCTTATGAAATAGTTACAAATCTTAAGGAGGATAAGAGGGATGATTTGTTAAAATTATTTTCTTATAATGCGGATAAATCAAAAAATGCTAAACATAAAATATTTGAGACTAATTATGATGCAAAGTTGATTGAGAATGAAGAACTATTTAAACAAAAATTGAATTATATCCACAATAATCCCTGTGTGAATAAATGGAATTTATCTTCTTCTCCTGAGGAATATATATATTCAAGTGCTTCTAATTATATTTTAGGAAAAGGAATATATGATGTTGATGTTGTAGATGTTTATTAGCTACGCAGGAGTCCTCTTCGAGAGACTCCTGCGGGAGAGTTACTATGTCCCTTTCAAGATACTACTATATGAATCAAATAGCCTCTCTCGCGGGAGTCTCCTGAAAGGGACTCCCGCGTTGTTGACATAAAGTATATTATTTCTCGAAAGGTATATTTTATTTAGCTACGCAGGAGTCCTCTTCGAGAGACTCCTGCGGGAGAGTTTGGATGTCCCTTACAGGATATTACTATATACGAACAAATATTTTCTTCACAAAACAAAAAAACCCTTTATGGATATCCATAAAGGGTTTTGATAACAAAACGAATATTTATATTTAAGATAAGGATTAATACATATCACCCATACCGCCGCCCATTCCAGGAGGCATTCCCATAGGTGCTTTTTCTTTTTCAGGTTTTTCTACTATTGCAGCCTCTGTCATTAATAATAACGATGAAACTGAAGCAGCATTTTCAAGTGCTACTCTTGTTACTTTAGTAGGATCAATTACTCCCGCTTTCACTAAATCTTCATATTTTTCAGATGCTGCGTTAAATCCATAGTTACCTTTTCCGTTTTTAACATCGTTCACAACTACTGAACCTTCAAGACCTGCATTAGTTACAATTTGTCTGATCGGCTCTTCAATTGCTCTTTTAATGATGTTAATACCGGTTGTTATATCTTCGTTATCACCTTTTAATTTATCAAGTTTTGATGATACTCTGATAAGTGCAACACCACCACCCGGAACAATTCCTTCTTCTACTGCTGCTCTTGTCGCATGTAACGCATCCTCAACTCTTGCTTTTTTCTCTTTCATTTCAACTTCTGTAGCAGCACCGATTTTTAATACCGCAACTCCACCTGAAAGTTTTGCAAGTCTTTCCTGTAATTTTTCTTTATCGTAATCTGAAGTTGTTTTTTCAACCTGTGCTCTAATCTCGTTAATTCTCTTTTTAATATCATCAGTTTTTCCTGCACCTTCAACGATTGTAGTATTGTCTTTATCTATTACGACTCTCTTTGCTGTTCCTAAATAACCAACAGTTGCATTCTCAAGTTTATAACCCTGTTCTTCTGAAATTACAGTTCCTGCTGTTAAGATAGCAATATCTTCAAGCATTGCTTTTCTTCTGTCACCAAATCCCGGTGCTTTAACTGCACAAACTTTTAAAGTACCTCTTAATTTGTTAACTACAAGTGTCGCAAGTGCTTCACCTTCGATATCTTCTGCAATGATAAGTAAAGATTTTCCTTGCTGAGCAGTTTTTTCAAGAATAGGAAGTAAATCTTTCATTGAAGAGATTTTTTTATCGTGGATAAGAATGAATGGATCTTCAAGTTCTGCTTCCATTGACTCCGCATTTGTTACGAAGTAAGGTGATAAATAACCTCTGTCAAACTGCATACCTTCTACAACGTCAACATTTGTTTCTGTTCCTTTTGCTTCTTCAACTGTGATAACACCATCTTTACCAACTTTTTCCATTGCCTGTGCAATTAAGTCACCAATATATTTATCATTATTTGCTGAGATAGCACCAACTTGTGCAATTTCAGAATTGTCTTTAATAGGTGAAGATAAATCTTTTAAACCTTTTACAAGCTCAGTAACAGCAAGGTCAATACCTCTTTTTAAATCCATAGGATTTGCACCGCTTGTTACGTGCTTTAAACCTTCTCTGTAAATTGCCTGTGCGAGTACAGTTGCTGTTGTTGTTCCGTCACCGGCAACGTCAGATGTTTTAGAAGCAACTTCTTTTACCATCTGTGCACCCATATTTTCAATAGGATCTTCAAGTTCAATTTCTTTAGCAACGGTTACACCGTCTTTTGTTACTGTCGGTGCACCAAATTTTTTGTCTATAACGACATTTCTACCTTTAGGTCCGAGTGTAACTTTTACTGCATTAGCGAGAACGTCAACACCTTTTTTAAGGGCGGCTCTTGCTTCTGCGTCAAATGTTATTAATTTTGCAGCCATTTTATTATAATTCTCCTTTTGATTTTTTAAATTTAAATAATTGCATAAATATCAGATTCTCTCATAATTAAATACTCTGTTCCGTCAATTGTAATCTCTGTTCCTGAATATTTTCCGTATAAAACTTTGTCACCGGTTTTAACTGTTAATGCAACAGTTTTTCCGTCATCTGTTTGTTTTCCTGAACCTACAGCAACAACTTCACCTTTCATAGGTTTTTCTTTTGCTGTATCAGGAATGTATAAACCGCTTGCAGTTTTTTCTTCTGCTTCCATCGGTTTCACGAGAACTCTGTCGTGTAATGGTTTTAAGTTCATTTTATTTCCTTTCATTTATATTTATAGATTTGATTAATTTGAATTTTCAATCACTGTTAGCAATCTAACAATGATACTGCTAAAATAAAGAATATAAATTATTTTTTCAAGTATAAAATCCAAACTTTAGACAAAATTTACAGTTTGTTAATAAATCTGTTTAAAATAGATTTAGAAAGGGTAATTCGGTGACAATTTATGTCACAATATGGTTGAATATGGCAATTGAATGGTCTCTGGAATTTTCTATGAACCATTTATCGGTTCTGTAACCTCCGCAAATTACTCCCGCGAGGTATATTCCTTTCACGTTGGATTCGTGAGTTTTTTTGTTAAATTTCGGCTTATTTTGAGTGATTTTTACTCCTTTTTGCCTTAATAAATCAAAATCAGGATGATATCCCGTCATTGCAAATACATAATCGTTTTTAATTTTGAATTTTTTTCCTTTTTGATTTAATAAAAGTGAATCAGGAAAAATTTCTTCCACAGAAGTATTAAAAAATGATTTTATTGATCCTTCGGAGATTCGATTGTCAATATCAGGTCTCACCCAATATTTTATACTTTTTTTAAGTTCCGGTTCTCTCACAATTAAAGTAACTTTTGCATTTTTTCTATAACATTCCAAAGCAACATCAACTGCGGAATTTCCTCCACCAATCACTGCCACATTTTTATATGCATAAGGATGTGGTTCATCAAAATAATGTTTAACTTTTTCGAGATTTTCACCGGGAATATTCAGTAAATTTGGATTATCATAAAACCCGGTTGCTATAATAATATTTTTTGTTTTATAAATTGACTTATTAGTATCAATCGTAAATTCAGGAAAATTTCCTTTAATCCCTATAACTTTTTCATCTGTTTTGATATTCAGTTTATAAGCACCGGCAACTCTGCTGTAATAATCCAGTGCTTCTCTTCGTGTCGGTTTAACATCGTGTGCAACAAAAGGAACATTTCCAATTTCAATTTTTTCCGAAGTAGAGAAAAATGTCATATTAGTAGGGAAGTTAAAAATCGAATTGACTATACAACCTTTATCTATAATTAAATAATTCAGTTTTAACTCTTTGGCTTTGATACCACAAGTAAGTCCTATCGGTCCGGCACCAATAATAATAACATCAAATAAAATTTCTTTTTTCATTTGTTTAAATTTCAGATACTAATATCATATTTGCAGATTCAAATTCCTGTTTCAAGTCTGATGCGGCTAATACTATTCTATCGCCTTTTGAAAAAATATTATTATTTATCAATATTTCTTTTATCTCTTTTAATGCCTGCGGAAAATTATATATATCTTTTATCATTATTGATTCAACACCCCAGATTAGTTTTGTTTTTCTCACAATTTTTTTGTCATTTGTTGCGGAAATAATCTGTGCTGAAGGTCTGTGATTTGATAAAAGCAAAGCAGTCTTTCCCGTATGGGTAATTGAAATTATTGCTTTCGCATTTACCCTTGCGGCTATCATTGAAGCACTGTTACAGATTGTATATAAAATATTTTCCGGAGAATCTTCTATGAATAAAGCATCATAAAAAGTAGATTTTAAAATCGTTTCCGTTTTTAAAATAATTTTTTTCATAGTCCTTACAACCAGTTCAGGATGCATCCCTGTCGAGGTTTCAGCGGAGAGCATAACACAATCAGTTCCATCTAAAATTGCATTGGCTATGTCAGTCGTTTCCGCACGCGTTGGTGTTGTTTGAGTTATCATAGTCTCAAGCATTTGTGTTGCAGTAATCACCGGCTTTTGCTTTTCGTTACATTTTTTAATAATCATTTTTTGTAAAATCGGAACTTCCTCTGTTGAAATTTCAACACCCATATCACCACGAGCCACCATAATTAAGTCAGACACAGCAATAATTGAATCAATATTTTTTATCGCTTCCGGTCTTTCTATTTTTGCAATTACAGGAATGTTTTTTTCTTTCTGATTTATTAAATTTTTTAAATAAATAATATCATCGGCACTTCTGACAAAACTCATTGCAATAAAATCTACATCATTATCCAAACCAAATTCAAGAAACTCAACATCTTTTGGAGTTAGCGAAGGTAATTTCAAATCAGTATGTGGAAGATTAATCCCTTTGTTCTCTTTAAGAATTCCGCCGGATAAAACTTCACACAATGCTTCTTTATTGTTATAATCAACATTTAAAACTTTCAATTTCAAAAGTCCGTCATCAAGTAAAATTATTTCATCTTGTTTCAAATCTAAAATCAGATTGTCATAATTAGTTGAGAATTTATCTTTGTTGCCTGTAATAATTTCCGAAGTAATTGTTACGAGTGCATTTTCGTTTAAAACTATAAAACCGTTTTCAAGTTTACCGACACGGATTTTTGGTCCCGGTAAATCCTGAATAATTGCTATCATTTTACCCGTTACCTCTTCGGCTTTTCTAATCATCTTGATATAAGATTTATGTTTCTCAAGTGTGCCGTGAGAAAAATTCAATCTTGCTGCATCCATACCTTCATTAACAAGTTTTGATA
>DOWN01000205.1 GCA_003519545.1 Bacteroidota bacterium | reverse complement strand
GGTGTATATCAGATATTATAACAGTTGAAACTTCAATTAAATTTTCTGAATCCATTTTGAGTATTTCTTTTTCAAAAATAAAAAGCGGGAAACGAGTCCCGCTTTTGTATTAATTGAGTATGAAGAGAACTAATAAACAAAATCAAAATTAAAGTCCTATTGAAAGATTTGCTCTGAATTGTCTTAAAGCACCCGGAATAATTCCGAAACGATCTGCAGCCGCAAGATATTCAGTATCAAATAAATTAAAACATTGTAAAGTAAGAGTTCCTCTTAATGATTTATATAAATTAAAATCCGCACCTGCAGTTATATCAATCACTGAGGCAGAAGGTAATTTATCAGCAAATTCTGTTCTGTAAATTTCTCTTCCTGAGCCATCGTTTCCTACCAATTCAGACTTAACTCCTAAATATGTTCCACCGTCTAAAGCAAAATTTCTTGACAATAATCTCCAGTCTAATGAACCAAAGAAATTACCTCTATTGTACTGTAAACTAATTGAAGTCATAAGTTGAGGTCCTTAAGCAACGGGAGTTCCAATTAACTCATCGAAAAATAATGTATCAACATTTCCATTCATATCTAATGCTGAAGAATTAAATGCCCTCCTTGTACCATTTGGATTAGTTATTACAGAAGCCAACACATCAGTCCATTTGTTATCCATAAAAGTGAAAGATCCTGCTAAATTAAATCCTGGTACTGATGTTAAAATTTTATTTAAAGAATAATTCCATTCTAATTCAATTCCTTTATGTTCAGAAGTTCCAATCAACTCAGATCTGAAACCATTTCTATCATATCCGGGTTGACCTGCTTGTGAAATATCCTGAATTCTCGCTGACTTATTATCCCAAGTCATATAGTATCCATTAATCTTAGCGTATAGATCATCATTGATGAAACCAAATCCACCTTCAAATTGATTTGATTTTTCATCTTGTGCATCAGGGAATACCCTGCCTTGATTATAATAGATTGATAAATCGACAAATCTTTCAACGTGGGAAAAATTGCCGAATAAATTCCAGTTTTGATTTATATTCCAGTTAAATCCAAATTTAGGTTGAACAAATCCTCTGCTACGGGTTTCATTGACAAGATTAAATTCATACCATCTACTGTTTGTGCCACGCATATAAAATTTTCCATTACCATTCGGACCTTCTTTAGTTGAATCTATTAATCCTAAATTATTAGCATCAGCAACTGAAAGTAATTTACCGATTGCGTTTTCTGAAGGCATATTTTCTTTCAGTTTATAAGAATAATAAACATATTGAAACGTACCCATAAAGTTAACAGGACCAACCTGATAATTTCCTTGAGTAAACAATGTGAACTGTGGGGTTTCACCTAAATAGTTTCTATATTGTGTTCTGTAAGTTGGGTCTTTTGAAGTTGCAAGATTCCAACTAAACACATCAAAGGGATTTATATCAGATGAAGGACCATCTAAATCTCCTTGATATACACGTCTTGAAAAAGTAGCTACCTTAACAACTCCGGGAGTGGAAGAGGTATCTGCTGCGTATGATTGTGTTACAGAAGTTTTTCCATATAAGTTGACAAAATGTCCCGGATGGTCTGCTTTCCAACTTCTGAATTCACCTCCAAGAGTTAAATTAAAATCTTTGTTAATTTCACGTGAGTAAGAAGTTAAAAATCCTACTTGTGAATGTAATGAATATGAAATCCTTTGAAATGCATTTCTTAAATAAATTGTATCCGCAATTCTTGCATCAGTTATAAATCCTTCAGGGCCATAATAATTCGTTATTAAAGTATCTGTTTTAAAACCATTCACACCCGGTGCTCTTCCTCTTAATGAGAATAATGTTCCCGCTGAATTTAAAGAAGAACCACCTCCTCTACCCATTGACCAGAAAAAAGTTGATCTTAAAAAAGATTTATTATCTATTTCCCAAGTATTGTGAAGTTCGAGTTGAGGTTTATGGAAAAAATTATGAGCAAGATCTACATATTTAGGACCAACTAAATCTCTTCCGTTATCGGCAAGTAATCCGTAATTAGAAACCCCTGTTGTTCCGTTAGGAGGTAACTGTTCAACAACTGTTTTTGGTAAGAAATTAGCAGGATTTGCTTTATAACCGAATTTTGAAAAGTAAGCAGAATTTTGTGAAAATGAATAACCGTGTTCTTGAGGAGCACCGTGAAGAATTAAATTAAATAACAAATTAGAACTTGGTTGGAAAGAGTTTGAAAGATAATAGTTTATACCCTCATATCTTCCATCTACTCTTGTACCCTCGGCAATTTTTCTATCCAATGTGAAAGCAGTATTAAAATTATTTGCCCATTTTCCTGAATTTATTTTTAATCCATAGAGAGTATTCAAAGGGTCTCCATAAGAGGTAGTTAATCCAATGAATCTTTTATAATCCGGTAATAATGTTTGGATATTAAAAGAACCGCCAAAAGAACCTGCACCATAAAGAGATGAACCTGCACCTCTTTGAATTTGGATAGAGCCTGCGTTACTTGAAACTGATCCCCAGTTAGACCAATATACTGAGTTTGATTCAGGATCATTAGTTGGGATTCCGTTTATCATAATCTGAACATAGTTTTGGTTGAATCCTCTTATTAATAACTGGGCTTCTCCATTCCCTGCTCCATCAGTGGAATATGCATAAAAGCCCGGAACATTTCGCACGAGAAGTGGAGCATCTTGCCCTGCTCTTTTTTCTTCAATCTGCAATTGTCCGATATTAGAAAAAGCCACAGGAGTTTCTCTATCGGTAGCTTTATTAATTTCGATAATTTCAATTTCTACTGTATCTTTTCTTGTATCCTGAGCAAAAAGATTTACAGAAAGAAATAAACATAAAAAAACTGAATAAAGTAATTTTTTCTTCATATGAATGATTTTTGTAAATTATTAAAAATTATTTTTATAAAGGAGTGCATAAATGGTTTAAAAATTATTGTATTCAAATATATATAAAAAAAGTTAAGAAATTTGGCTTTAATGTAAAGAAATTGTAAAAGAGGTGTAAATAAATAATTAAGGAGATTCAATTATTTAATGTTAATAGTAAACTTTTAATTTTGAAAATTTTATTAGGATTGTTTAAGCGGAAGTGAATTGTGGAGCTGAACGGATTTGAACCGCTGACCTTCCTGAGTTTATATAGGATTCAGGATGCTCTACCTGCCCGAGCTACAGCCCCAAATTAATAAAACAAAAATGCCTCTGAACAAGAGGCATTTTTGCGGAAAACTAAATTATTTTATTAGAGTCATTTTCTTTGTTTCACGGGAGTTATTTGCCGTTAATGTATAAAAATAAATTCCTGAAGTTAGATTTGTTGCATTGAAATCATATTTATAACTTCCAGCTACTAAATCCTGATTTACTAAATTAGCAACTTCTTTACCTGTAACATCATAGATTTTCAAACTTACAAATCCTTTTGTTGGAATATTGAAATTAATTGATGTTGAAGGGTTAAAAGGATTTGGGAAATTTTGAGAAAGTTCAAATTTGTTTGGAATCACATTGCCATTAGTTGTAATTGAGTTTGGCTGTGGTGTGTAAAATTGTGGATTAAAATTTGACCAACTTAATAACCAATTATTATTACTTCCAAAAGCACCAACATAAGTTGTAGTAGTAAAACCTGCAAGATTAGGATTTGAAAAATTTGCACCTGTTAATAACGGTGAACCACCAACAGGAACAAACCAGTTAACATTTGCTAATGCCGCAACACCTGTTGCACCATAGAAAGCAAATTGATTATTTACCTGAATATCTGTAGGTGTTGATAAAACTCTATTGCTATATGAAGGAGTTTGCAACCAAACCGAAGGAGAAAAAGTTGTTGAACCTGCTGTATCTGCGATTCTTGATGAAAAACCGGATAATACTGAATTTCTAATTTGTATAGTGTCTCCTTGTGCAGCATTATAAACACCTGAACCATCGAATCTAATACCGACATTATAACCCGTTAGAACTGAATTATAAATTGATGCTAACATATTTCTTCTCAAATGAGCACCTCTTTGAAACTGAGGATTAATAGGAGTTGAGTTTGTAATTTTAGGACCAATTGCTGTAATATTAGAGAAAATAGTTTTAGTTCTTGGTGAATTGAAGTTAGCAGGATTATTGTTATTATTATCAATTTCCCAGAAATGTGATCCTGAAACGTCTGATTTAGATGAATCTCTGATTGCAAGACCAAACTGAACTTTTCCGCTATGTCCGTTATCACAGTCAAAATCATCATCAACAGTTCCAATTGCTATTAAATATTTAGCATTATGATTACCACCAAAAAATTCAAAAGCATCATCACCACAATAAGAAACCTGAACATATTCAATAACAGTTCTTGAACCAACTCCACCTGTTGTCAATCCATTGATTTCATTACCTGCAGTACCTGTTAAGTTTACACCGGGATATTCAAGTCTTACATATCTTAAAACACCAGAAGAATCATTATTGATTACAGGTTGACCGCCATACCATGGACCCTGACCTGCAGGAAATCCTTCAATTTGTGCAGAGTCTGCACCTGATGAAGTATTTATAGGAGCTCTTCCAAGAATAATAAGCCCTCCCCAATCACCCGGAGCTCTTTGTCCTGCCGGTTTTCTTGAAGTGAATACTATAGGTCTATTTTCATTTCCGTTAGCAATAATTTTTCCACCTCTTTCAATAATCAAAGTACCGGTTGTAGCCTGATCTCCTAAAATTAATGTTCCTGCCGGAATTACTAATACGCCTCCATTTCTTACGTAAGTAAAACCTTTAAGAATATAAGTTGTGTTATTATTGAGAGTTGTAACATTAGTAATACTTGCAGCATTCAGTGTTGTAGAGTCAACTTGAGCAATTGACTTTGAAGTGAAAGCCACCAGTAATAAAAACAATAAGGTTGAGATTTTTTTCATTTCTGTTTTTTAATTATTTAAAAGTTTATTGATTAGAATAGATTAATTTAATAATCTTTTGTTACCGTTATGTTAAGTTAATTTAAAGTAAATGTTATAAAAAAAATCCCGTGAACTAATTAAAATTCACGGGATAATTAAAAACTGAGAATTCGATTTTTTTAGAATTTATAACCTAAACTTAGAGAAA
>DOWN01000195.1 GCA_003519545.1 Bacteroidota bacterium | reverse complement strand
AAACCCGGAGGAACAAAACTCTCAGAAAAAATCAGAAAGTTATTACTTGATAAAAAAAATGATAATATGACTTATGTATCGGAGTTTTTATTATTTTCCGCATCCAGAAATCAACTGACAAACGAAGTAATAATTCCACATTTAAAAAAAGGATACATAGTTATCTGTGACAGATATTTTGATTCATCAACTGCATATCAGGGATATGGCGGTAAAATTGAACTAAAATCTTTAATTTTAGTTAATAAATTAGCATCTGCAAGTTTAACACCTGAGCGAACATATCTGTTGAACATCTCTTATAAAGATTCAGTTAAGAGAAAATCAAAAACAGGAACTGATGACAGAATTGAAAAAAGAAAAGAAGAATATTACAATAAAGTAGTAAAAGGTTATCTTGAAATCGCTAAATTAAATAAAAAAAGATTCAGAGTGTTAAATGCAACAGAAACAAAAGAAAAAATTTTTAATAAAATTTTGCAAGATTTAAATATATGAAACTTAAAAATTTAAAATTCATTTCCCTAAGTATTTTATTCCTTGTCTTCACAGGTTCAGTTTTTAAAGGTGAAGATGATATTTACGATAAGATAAATAAAAATCTTGATGTGATTGGGAAAGTTTACAGAGAAGTAACTTTAAATTATGTTGATGAGATAGATGCGGATAAGTTTATAAAAGCCGGCATAGACGGGATGTTAAACACTCTTGATCCATATACTTCGTATTTTGATGAAAACAGCAGAGATCAAATTGATTTAATTACACTCGGAAAATATGGCGGAGTAGGTATAACGGTCGGATTCAGAGACAGTATAGTTACGATTACAGAAATTATGAACGGATATGAAGCACAGAGAAAAGGTTTGAGAAGAGGTGATAAAATAATAGAACTTGACGGAGTTCCCGTTTCATCAATGAAAATTGAAGAATTGAGAAAAAAAGTGAGAGGTTCTGTCGGCTCACCTATCAGAATGAAAATTCTTAGAGATGATGAGACGATTGATTTTGATTTAACACGCGAAGAAATCATTCTTAAAAATATTTCTTACACCGGATATATTGATGATAAGAGCAAAGGAATTGGATATATAAAACTTGAGAGGTTCACACAAAACTCAGATACTGAATTTGAAAACTCTCTTAAAACATTACTTGCAACCGGTCCTTTAAACGGGTTAATAATTGATTTACGTGGAAACGGCGGAGGATTGCTGGATGCGGCTGTTGGAATTCTGAATAATTTGGTTGATAAAAATTCTTTACTGGTTATAATTAAAGGAAGAAATATAAATTCAGAAAAAAAATATTTTTCAAATAAAGAGCCATTATTACCAAAGAATGTTCCGCTCGCAGTTTTAATTGACAGCAATACCGCCTCAGCATCTGAAATAGTTGCCGGAGCAATTCAGGATTTGGACAGAGGAGTTGTAATTGGCAATACATCATTTGGCAAAGGATTAGTTCAGCAATTTAAAGATTTAAATCCTGAGTCACAGTTAAAGATTACTTTGTCAAGATATTTTACACCTTCAGGCAGATGGATACAGGAAAAAAATTATTTCAAAGAGAATAAGAGCGGAGTATTTTTAAATAAAGATTTATTTTCAATTACTGAATTTAAAACACTGAACGGAAGAAAAGTCACTGCGTTTGGCGGAATAACTCCAGATGTTAAATTTGGTGTTACGGTTGAAAGCGATATTCACAAAGATTTGCTTGATAAAGATATATTTTTCAGATTTGCAAATAATTACCTGCTTACAAATCAAGTGAATGGATTATTCAGAGCAGACGAAAGAACCTTTGAAGAATTTAAATCATATCTAAACTCGACCGGATACAACTATAATTCACCTTCAGATAAAAAAATTAATGATTTAAGAAAAATTGCCGCAGGAAAAAATTTCGGAGACAATTACAATCAATTACTGGATCAGTTATCTGCACAAGTGGCTTCAGAAGAATCAAATGAACTGAACGCTGCAAAAGATGAAATAATGAAAAGTATTGAAGTAGAAATTAATAAAAGGCAGGTATCAGAATCTGAGCAGATTGAAGCGAGATTTCCGGCAGACTTAGTCCTGATGGAAGCAGTAAGAATTATTACTGACAGAAGTTTATACGATTCATATTTAAAACCATTCTGATTTAATTTATGAAAATAGGAATACTTGGCGGCGGACAACTTGCGAGAATGCTTATAGGAAGTTCATACCGGTATGGATTTACATTTAAGGTTTTAACTGATGATATCAATTCATCCGCAGCAAAAATTACGAATGAAATTTACAAAGGTGATTTTAATAATCAGGAAGATGTTCTGAAGTTTTCAGAAGATTGCGATGTGATTACGCTTGAGAATGAGTTTATTGATTATAAAATTCTTGAAGTTTTAGAAAAATCAGGAAAAAAACTTTATCCCGCATCTGATTGTATCAAAATGATACAGGACAAATTTTATCAGAAAGAAAATTTAGTTAAAACAGAGATTCCGGTTGCGGCTTATAAAAAAATTGAAACAGAAAAAGATGTTGAAATTTTTGCAGAGGAATACGGATATCCCGTTGTTTTAAAATCCCGGACTATGGGTTATGACGGAAAGGGAAATTTTCTGATTAACTCAAAAGTAGAAATTAAATCCGGAGTAGAAGAATTATCAAAAAGAGGTAAACTGATGTGTGAACAGTTTATAAATTTTGAAAAAGAAATAGCAATTCAAATTACAAGAAGTAATTCCGGTGAAATAAAAATTTATCCGCTTGTAGAGACGATTCAAAAAAATCATATCTGCCATATTGTAAAATATTCGGAAGATTTATTTGACAATGAATTGTCAGAAAAAGCGAAAAAGATAGCGGAAAAAATTGTAACTTCTATTGATTATACAGGCACGATGGGAATTGAAATGTTTTTAAATCCAAACAATGAAATAATCGTAAATGAACTCGCTCCGAGAGTTCATAATACAGGACATTATACAATAGAAGCATCTAAAACTTCTCAGTTTGAAAATCATATAAGAGCAATTACAGGTTTACCTTTAGGTGATGTATCAATGAATTCAAAATCCGCTGTTATGATAAATATACTCGGTGAAAGAAACGGTGAAGCGGAATTGCAGGGTTTGTATAATTTATTAAAAAATAAAAATATTTTTCTTTACGATTATTCTAAAAATATGGTTAAGACCGGCAGAAAAATGGGGCATATCACAGTATTGAATGAAGACTTAAACACAGCACTTGACGTTGCTAATAAATCACTTTCAGAAATTTCTATATAAGCAGTGAATTCTTTTTTTGACATATCAATTTTAACTTTAATTTTTAAAATTAGCATAATGATTTCAGGTCAAAGTGCAGGAGAAAATCCTGAATTTATTATACCTGAAAAAATAAATGACACATTAAATAAAACACAGTTGGAAAAAAATTATATCAAAACACATTTTGATGCAATCGTAGTTGATACTCATAATGATTTTATTTGGCAAGTTCATAATAAGGGTGCAGATTTAGGAGCGGATAACAGTTTCACACATTCCGATATACCGAAATTTAAAAAGGGAGGTGTTGATGTTCAGGTTTTTGCAGTTTGGATTCCGATGAAAGAAGTAAAGAGGTCTTTAAGTTTTACCAAAAAACAAATTAACAGATTAAATGCATATCAAGATAAATATTATAATGATTTTGAAATTGCAAAAACTTATGACGATATTATAAGAATTACAAACGCCGGAAAACTATGCGGGATTATTGGTGTTGAAGGAGGAACGGCAATAGAAAATTCAGTTGATAACGTAAATGTGCTTTGGGATTTAGGCGTAAGATATATCGGATTAACATGGAATAATTCAAATCTGATAGCGGTATCGGCAAAGGATGAAACAGAAAAAGGTAAACGCGGTGGTTTAACTCCATTCGGTATTGATGTAATAAAAAGAATGGATGATACTGGAATGCTGATTGATGTTTCACATTTAGGTGAATCGAGTTTTTGGGATGTAATGAAAACAACAAGAAACCCTGTTATCGCATCACACTCAAATGCATATTCTATCAATCCGCATTTCAGAAATTTAACAGACGATCAGATAATAGCGATAGCAAAAACCGGAGGAGTGATTCACGTAAATTTTTATGATGAGTTTTTGGATAAAGATGCAAAATTAAAAAGGACACAGAATGCCTATCAAATGTTTTCTGATGAACTAAATGAACTGAATGATAAATACGGGGATGATCTGATAGAATACAATAAAAGACGGGATGCGTTTCTCAGGGAAAAAAATTTAACGTCAGGAACTACGATAGAAATATTACTTGATCATATAGACCATATAAAAAAACTTGTCGGAGTTGATCATATAGGTATCGGTTCAGATTTTGACGGCGGTATAACCCCACCTGTAGAACTATATGATGCTACAACTTATCCGATACTTACAAAAAGATTATTTGAAAGAGGGTATTCTGAAGAAGAAGTGAAAAAAATTCTCGGAGGAAATTTTTTAAGATTGTTTAAACAAGTTTGCGGATAATTTAATTTAAGAATATGAAAGAAGAAGAAAAAATCATTAACAACATTGAAGACAAATCGAAAGACATAACAGTTTCAGATATTGATAAAGTTTTATCTGAGCAGGATAAAATAAACACAAAAGAAGAGAGACTAAAAAAAGACAAGTTATTCAAATTATTCGATCAGGTAAAACTTGTTATGGAAATGCTGAAAGATTTCCGGGCAAAAAAGTATACTGATATACCATGGAGAACGATAGGGCTTTTAACAGCGGCTTTATTATATTTTTTAAATCCTTTTGATATTATTCCGGATTTTCTGCCATTACTTGGATATACCGAAGATGCGGTGGCGTTTCTTGCGATATTTAAATCATTGCAGACTGATTTAAAAAATTATTGTTTATGGAAAGGTTATGATCCTGATAAATATTTTTAATTATGGAAGAAAAAGAGATTAAAATTTTATATATAGGTGATGTTATAGGAGAACCGGGATATAAATTTCTTAAAGATAATTTTGAGTTACTAAAAGAAAAATATAAACCGGATTTTATAATAGCAAACGCTGAAAATATAACGGAAGGACAGGGAACACTTGAAAGGGATGCTGTAAAACTTCTCGGATTAGGAATAGATGTTTTAACAGGAGGCAATCATTCACTTGATAAAATACAGTCACATAAATTTTTTCAGGCATCAGAAAATACATTAAGACCATTAAATTATCCGAGAGGAGTATATGGCAGAGGTTTTGGAATTTATGAAATTAAGGGAACAAATTTGAGTATTGGGGTTATAAATCTAATAGGCAGAGTATATATGAAACCTCTGGAGTGTCCATTCAGAGCGTTTGATTATGCCTATGATGTAATATCAAAGAAAACTCCACTTATGTTTGTGGATTTTCATGCTGAAGCTACAGCGGAAAAGATTGCATTTTATCATTATGCAACAGGGAAATGCGGTGCGATAGTGGGAACACATACGCATATACAAACTGCAGATGAAAGAATATCACCTGAAGGGACTGCATATATAACTGATGTTGGAATGACAGGAGCATACGATTCCGTAATTGGAGCAAAAAAAGAGGGTTCAATACATAAATTTATTTATGGAACCCCACACAGAAACGAAGTGGCTGAAAATGACTTACATATCAGCGGTATTTTCTGCATTTTATCTGAAAATGGTAAGGCGAAAAGCATCGAGAGGATTTTTTATCCACCTTTCTGAAAAATTAAAAAACTAAAAATAAAAAAATGAACAAAAACTTTTTACTACTTTTATTGGCTTGTGTTGTAGGATATATTGCCACAACAGGAAGCGGATGTGAAAATACGACAAACAATCCTGTAGTTATAACTGATACAAACGTATTGGTATTTGACGGAAGAATACTGACTGAAAGATTTACAGATGCAGATTCATGTGCAATCAATCTTTTAACAGGTCAGGTTGTAACCGGAGCAAATATCACAAAAGATATTCAACTTGGTGATTCAAACGGAACAAGTGCAAACTTCTTTTTAAGATCAGGTGATAAACTTGATAATTCAATTCCCGGATTTGAAACAGATTTCAAAATGTTCAGAGAATATGATAACATTACAAAAGCACAGTTTGACACAATATCAAAAATTAAAAATGTTGGAACTTCATCCGGCATTGATCCAACAAATTATGACGTTGCAAGAACAGATAACTACGGAGATGTATCAACAGCATTGAAATATTTCAATACAGGAACTCCATTTAATCAAAGAGTTTATTCTTTCTATTTAAGAGAAAAATATAATTCAGGTATAACTACCGTAAGAACATTTGGAATTTTACATGTAGAGAGTTTAACAATCGGTACAGACGGTAAAAAGAAATTGAAAATTAACGTAAGAATAAACAAAGCCGGTGATAATCAGTTTTTAAGACAATATACTACAACAACAACGAATTAATTCTTAAAAACAGGAAATAACAATCTTTGAATTTTTTTAAAAAAGGGCTGACAAACAGCCCTTTTTTATTTTATCTAAATAAGAATTTTGATATTTTGATAAATCTACAATATGTCAGACTGGAAGAAGTATTTAGTTTTTTCAAAAAATGAAAAGATTGCGGTAATTTTCGTTTTAATTGTTATTCTTTCGGGAACGGTTATAAAATTATATTTAGAAGTATGGAGCAAACCTGAAAAAGAAATTTATAATTTTGATGAATTTAAAAATCAGTTAAAAGTTCAGATTACAGAAGATAGCATCAGATTGTTTTCTGATACTTTGCAAAAAAATAGCGACAGTTCATTTTCAGAATTTGTAACAATAGATATAAATGAAGCAGGGATATCAGAGTTTGAAAAATTACCGGGCATTGGAGAAGGTATTGCATCGAGAATAATTGAATTCAGAAATAAAGAAGGCAAGTTTAAAAAGACAGAAGATTTAAAAAAGGTGAAGGGAATTGGTGAAAAAAAATTTCAAAATATTCAAAAATATATAAAGGTAAAATAATTTGATTAACACTACGATAAATTTCACGAATAAAAAAATAAGAGTTTTATGTATTGATAATAAAAACGAACTTGTATATTTAAACGAAGAAGATTCGCCGATTGATTTCAGTGAAGATATTTCGGTGTATGACGGTAATGAGAATCTGATTAATGAATTATCTGAAATTATTCTTGATATTTTTAAAGAAGGTAATGTATCACCTTTGAGTGCCAAAATAATTCTTGATGTAAATCAGTTTTTTATTAATTCAATTCCTGTTGAGACATTTGAACCTGATTCAGTTAAGTCATATATAGTATGGGATTTATCAAATTTTTATCCAGATACATATAAAAATTATATAATCAATTATCACAAAGTATTAACACAGGAAAATCCGTTTTCTGAATTTAAACTCCTGACATTTGCAGTTAAGT
>DOWN01000018.1 GCA_003519545.1 Bacteroidota bacterium | reverse complement strand
ATTTAATAAAATATGACTGAGTTCAAAAAAATATCTTCAGAATAAATTTGATTTGTTCAATAAAAAAACCGGTTTAATAAATAACTTCAATATTCCGAATTTAAATTAATGATAAAATCAAAGTTCAAATTTATATAATTTAGCCTGCACTTCGTAAAATTCTTTTTCAAGCAAATCAATCTTATCTTTGATTGAATAATAATATGTCAATTCCATAAGATAATCTATAGAAGAAATCTCACCAAAAAGTAAAGATTTTTTTAGCAATTCAATATTATTCAAGGTAGATAAATCTTCTTTATTTTGAATTAAAATCTTTCTTAAAATTTCATTTTTCTCAAATAATTCTTTTGTTTCAAACTTAAGGTGTGTTTTATAAGCATCTATCTGTGATAAGGCATATACAGATTCCAATTCCTTTGTTTTAACAATATTGTTATTTTCCCAAAAAGGTAAAGTAATCCCTACATGAAAACCGTTAAATTTTTCACTGAGCAAGCTTTCATATCTATACCCGAAAGATAGTTTTGGCAATCTCAGATCTTTATTAATCTCAATTTCCTGTTTTGAAATTTTTAACCGGTAATCCAGTGATATTAATTCAGGATCTGCTGTTTCCATCCTTTTTTCGATTTCCGCTAAAACCGGTAATTGAGGTTGAGTTGGGTATTCCGCATCTGCAAATATAACAGGAATTCCACCATTTAAATCATTTAGTTTATTTAATGACTTAATTCTCTCAGATTCGTTTAGCTCAAAATCACTAAGTGCATTCATCATCTGAAGTTTTGCTTTATTAACATCTATCATATTGCCTTCGCCTTTTTCAAGTTTTATCTTAAAAAATTCATAAAGCTGTTCAGCATCATTTAATCTTGTCTTTAATTCAATTTCTCTTTTATTTAAATAAATCAGTTCAATACAAATCAGCTTAGCTTCAAGTAAAATTTTCTGCTTTAAAGCAGTACTTTCATAAATTATATTTTCAGATTTTAAATCAGATAAGAAACTTTTTTTTCCGTAAATTGTAGGGAAATCAAAGGTGAAATTTATCATAAATTCCGACCGGTTTCCTAACTCCTTTGGTGTGCCAAAGAGATAATCAAAAGATACTTCAGGGTCATATGGTGTTAGCCCTGTTCTAAACTCCATTTTCTTCGCATTTACATAATCCGCGCCTGATTTAATCAGTTTATTGTTAGATTCAATTCCTTTTAATACTTTATTAATCCCATCCTGAGGATATAAATAATTACCAGATAAAAGTGCTAAAAAAATATTTATAATTATAATTAATTTAAAGTTCATTTCTGTTCCGAATTTTGATTTGTAAAATAATATACAACAGGAACAACAATCAGATTAAGAAAAGTACTTGTTAAAAGACCACCCAGAATTACTTTAGCCATAGGGCTTTGTATTTCATTCCCCGGTGCATCCCCGGCAATTGCTAACGGAATTAAGGAAAGACCTGTCGCAAGTGCTGTCATTAAAATTGGGTTTAGTCTGTCAAGTGAACCTTTTACAATTCTGTCATATAATCCGACACCTTCCAGTTTCAAAGCATTAAATCTTGATACTAATAAAATCCCGTTTCTGGTTGCAATGCCGAAAAGAGTTATAAATCCTATCAGAGAAGGTATGCTTATTATTCCGGAAGTTATAAATACAGCGAATACACCGCCAATTAATGCCAATGGAAGGTTGATGAGAATGATAGACGCTATTTTAAAATTTTTAAATTCTTGATATAAAAGTACAAAAATTATTAATAAAGAAAAAAATGACATTAAAAGGATTCTCCCTGAAGCTTCTTCTTCTGCTTCGAACTGCCCCCCATATTCAACCCTGTAACCTTCCGGAAGTCTGATTCTGTTATTAATTTTTTCCTGAATCTCATTTACTACACTTCTTTGATCTTTACCTGATACATTGGCAGAAATAACTATTTTTCTTTGAACATTTTCTCTGTTGATAGTACTGGGTCCGGAAGTTGAAATAATGTCAGCAACATAATACAACGGAATTTTCTGTCCGTTATAAGTATCTATTAAAATATTTTTTATATTTAAAATATTATTTTGTTTCGGGTCATCAAGTCTTAGAACTAAATCAAAACTTCTGTTACCTTCAAATACCTGACTGACTACTTCACCGGAAAATGCTACATCTATAAATTCAGTAAAATCTTTCATTGGAATTCCATACTGTGCAAGTAATTCCCTTTTCGGTTTTATCTGAATTTGAGGAATTTCAACTTGCTGTTCCACACTGATATCCACTAACCCGTTAACAGGTGTAATTACATCTTTAATCTGATTTGCCGTTTTATATATCTCAGCAAGATCATTTCCATACAACTTGATAGCAATATTTGCTCTCGTTCCGGATAGCATATGATCTATCCTGTGACCAATAGGTTGACCTATCGTTACACTAACACCTGAAACCAAAGAAAGTTTATCTCTGACATCATCAAAAAATTCATCCCGGCTCCTTCCATTCAGAATGAAAGGCACTTCAATCTCAGATGAATTAACTCCCTGGGTATGTTCATCTAATTCAGCCCTGCCGGTTCTCCTTGCAGTGCTTTTTACTTCCGGAACAGTTAAAAGAAGATTTTCCATAACTATTCCTATTTTATTGCTTTCTTCAAGTGATGTGCCGGGTAAAGTAACAGCACTTATAACTAATGAACCTTCATTAAATTCCGGAAGAAAACTTCTTCCTAATGTTGAAAATACAGTTAATGAACCAATGAATAATATTGAAACAGAAACAAGAATTGCTTTTCTGTGATTTAGTGAACGTTCAAGTAATATTTTATAATACTTTATTAAAAATACCGTGAATTTATTTTCTCCGTGAGAATGTTTAGCAAGCACTCTTTCATTTGTTAAAAGATAACTGCATAAAACCGGAGTTAATGTTATGGCAACTACAAGAGAAGCGAATAAAGATACTATAAACGCAATTCCTAATGGAACAAGTAATCTTCCCTCCATACCTGTTAAGAAAAATAAAGGTAGAAAGGCAGCAATAATAATAAATGTCGCATTAACAACCGAAGGTCTGACTTCAATAGATGCATTATAAATTACTTCCAGATTACCTTTCTGATCTTCTTTGCGTTTAAGTGAATTTTCTTTTAATCTTTTGAATACATTTTCGACATCAATTATAGCATCATCTACTAATGCGCCAATTGCTATTGCCATTCCTCCTAAACTCATTGTATTTATTGTAAATCCTAACAATTCGAGTGTTAATATTGAAGAGACTAAAGAGATTGGGATTGCTATCAGTGAAATAACTGTTGCTCGGACATTCATTAAAAATACTATAAGAATTATTACAACAAAAACTGATCCTTCAATCAGTGTCTTTGTAATATTATTTATAGAAGCTTTAATAAAATCTGCCTGTCTGAAAATATGAGAATTTATCAGAACATCATTTGGCAAATTTTTAGAAATATCAGATAATGATTGATCAATTTTTTCTGTTAATTCCAATGTATTTACTGAAGGCTGCTTTTGAATTGCAAGAATCACCGCCGGTTCTCCGTTAACTGAAGCATCGCCTATTTTCACTGATGAACCTATTTTAATTTCAGCAACATCAAGTAATTTAACAGGAGCACCATTAACAACTTTAATTACAGAATTACCCATTTGATCTATTTCACTAATTCTTCCTATACCTCTTATTATATATTCCTGATAATATTCATTTAAAAATCCACCGGAAGCATTCTGGTTTATATTTTTACTTGTTTCCGTAAGCTCACTTAAAGAAACATTATAATAACTCATTTTTTGCGGTGATGCCTGTATTTGATATTGCTTATATTCACCGCCTATTACAGTAACCTGGGAAACGCCTCCAACTGCAAGAAGTGAAGGTCTGATAGTCCAGTCAGATATCGTCCTTAAATCCATTAGATTAACATTTTTTCCGGTAACACTTATATACATAATTTCACCCATAATTGAAGATTGAGGTGCTAATACAGGATTGCCAACTCCTTCCGACATTTGTTCGCTTATAGTAGCAATTTTTTCAGCGACTATTTGTCTTGCCTGATAAATATCTGTCCCCCAATTAAATTCTATCCAAACGATAGAAAATCCTGCGGATGAAGATGAACGAACTCTTCTTACATCAGTTGCACCATTTACGGAAGTTTCTATTTTAAAAGTAACAAGCTGTTCTACTTCCTCAGGAGCCATCCCATGAGCTTCAGTTAAAACAACAACGGTCGGTGCAGTCAAATCCGGAAACACATCTACTTCCATATTCAATGCTGTATAAGTTCCGAAAGCAAGCAATAAAACGGAGATTATAATAATCAGGATTCTGTTTTTTAATGAAAAACCTAAAATTTTGTTTAGCATAACTTTGCATTTTAATTATTTAATGGTCGTGTCCGTGAGATGGTAAACTACCGGATAAAGATGCGAGTTTTATCTGATATGTACCTTTTGTTACTACTCTTTCTCCTTCATCTAATCCGGATAAAATCCGGACATTATTTCCATCAGATTCACCGATTTTAACTTCTCTTTTTTCGAAACTAATTCCTGAAGTTTGAATAAATACATAAAATACACCTTGCTCTTCCAATAGAGCTGATATAGGTATCACAAGAGCACCCGGAATTCTGTTAGTCTTTAAATAAACTTCTACAAAAGTCCCCGGTATAAGCTCTTCCCTGTAATCTATTTCAAAATTTACCGGTAAAAGTAAATTTTCCTGACCGGTGTTTTTTCCGAATATGATGGACTTTCCGTTTAATTGTTCCGTATCATAAGTTTTTCCATCAGGTGTTTTGAAATTTGCAGACCTGATAGAATTAATAATCTCAAAATATTTCTGTGATAAATCTGCCTTTATCAAAAGTTTTTGATTTCTGACTACATTAGCGAGAGTTTGTCCGGGTTGAACATATTCACCGTTAAGTACATTTATTGATTTTAAAAATCCGCCAATTGGAGAATAAATCCGGACACCGGATTCACCATAATTTGTTGTCAATGTGTTATATATCTCTTTTGAGATTATATAATTATTTTTTACAGCATTAAATTCTTTATCTGAAATTATTTTATCATTATTAAGTTCAGTTGCCCGTTCAAGATCAGATTGTGCTTTTTCATAATTTGCTTTTGCCTCCAGTATTTTTGAATTTATATTTCCTTCATTAAGGTTGCCACCGGAAATCGTAAATAAATTTTCACCTTTGAATACTTTCATACCATTAATATAATTACTTCCAAATCTTACAATTCCACCGGATTTTGCAGATATTACTGCTTCTTCTCCTACCGGAGTTTGGATTTGTCCGGTTGTTTTAATCGTATAATAGAATGTTCCTCTTTTTATTTCCTTGTTAGCAAATTCAATTTTCCAGGATTGTTCTTTTGTAAAAATTACTTCATTGCTGCTACCGGAAGCCATTAATGATTTTTTTTCTTCGTCTGAATGATTATGCGAATCGTGATTGTGATCTTTATCATCATGTTTGTGATCATGTCCTTCGTGGTCATGATCGTGACCATCGTGGTCATGGTCATCATGTCCTGAATTTTTATCCGTTTTTACAGAATTTTTATCCGGGAAAATATTTATGTGGTATAACTTTAGAGTGTCAGTAAATTCTTTAGAATCTACTATAAATTTCAAAGTAATATCATTGGAGGGTTTAGTCGGAATAAATTCAGGTTTGAAGATTCCGGGGGAGTCCTGAGTATTTGCAATCGCAGTGCCGTTATTTGGTATATCTACTACTACCTTACCATTGTTTAATGGTTTAAATACATCTCCTGTTTCAGTTGCAAATACATTAAAAATAGTTTTTTCACCTACAACTAATGGTGAAAATTCAATAAATAATTCTAAATGTTTAGAATAAACAGTATAGGAAACCGGCTCTAATTTTATTTCAGGCGTAGCCACTTCTTTCTTATCACATCCGGATATAAAAATAACAGATATGATAAAATATATTGAAATATATTTTTTCATAAAGAAAATTTTTAAATTTTAAATTAGTTAAAAAATTTTATTGCAATTAATTATCACGCAAGATGTGCAGGCGGTGCACGGGGTGGCAGTAAGTTAGAATGATTTACCGGTTTAATTCTGACCGAATCAATTTTCCGGCTTAAATATTCTGTTAACTGAGGTTTTAGAATACTGAATAAATTTATTGCAATAACTTCATTAAAAATTTCTTTTATAGTTTTTGCAATATTTTTATTTGTTGTCAGAAAATAAACGGAATGCCTGTGAGATGAACTTTCTTTTGAACAGTTCTCAGATTTCAAACAATGATTAAGATATTCAAACTGTTGATTGATATGAATATGCTCATCATGAGAATGATTATGAGGAAAAATATCGTGAACTTGTAAAAATACAAGTGAAAATAAAATTAATATGTTTACAAAAATTTTCAAATATCTTGTTTATCCAACTTAATTAAAATATGTAATTAATTAAAGATTATAATTGTGACTAAGAATTTGTATTTAGTTTAACAGAATTACATTATACTTTAAACAATATTAAAAAAATTCTCTTTATTGGATTTTCAAATATTAATATCAAATCTTACAAATCCAACCTTATTATATTTCCTTCTCGGAGTAATAGCTTCAATTGTAAAAAGTGATTTAGAAATCCCGGCATCTTCAAGTAAGTTTATCGCATTATATTTATTATTTTCTATAGGTTTCAAAGGTGGACAGGAATTAACACATTCTGAGTTTGATATTGAAATAGTTTACTCTATACTTTTTGGAGTAGGTTTATCAATAGCAATTCCACTTTATACATTTTTTATATTAAAGAAGAAATTAAGTATAAATGATTCAGGAGCTATTGCAGCATCTTACGGTTCAGTAAGTGCTGTTACATTTGTAGCTGCAGTTTCATTTCTTGAAACAAGAGGTATGACATCTGACGGATATATGGTAGCGGTGATGGCATTAATGGAATCACCTGCTATAATTGTCGGAGTAATATTAATTATGCTTTTTCAAAAAGAAGCAAGAACACCAGGTCATTTATCGAAGATAATAAAGCATTCTTTCACAAACGGAAGTGTTTTAATGATTACCGGGAGTTTGATAATCGGGTTAATTGCTGAAGCAAAACAAGCAGAAGGGATAAAACCTTTTACCACTGATATATTCAAAGGATTCCTTGCGATATTTTTACTTGAAATGGGAATGATAACCGCAAAGAGATTTAATGCATTTAGGAAATACGGTTTGTTTGTATTTGCATTCGCAGTATTAATTCCTCTGATAAATGGTTGCTTGGTTGCAATATTAAGTGGTTTATTTCTTACAGACCCTGCCAATAGATTTATATTTGCAATATTAGCAGCCAGTGCTTCTTATATTGCTGTTCCAGCAGCGATGACACTCGCAGCACCTAAAGCAGATCCCGGACTTTATATACCGATGGCAATAGGAGTAACATTTCCATTCAATATTACAATTGGCATTCCTGTTTATTTTTATTGTGTCAATCTGAATTTGTTTTAAATCTTAAATAAATCTGAATTTCTAAAATCAATAAATTACTATAAGTTTTTAAAATGGAATTCTGGAGAAGGAATTTATATAGTATTTGGATAGCGCAATTTTTTGCGATGGTAGGAATGAGTATGGTTATACCATTTCTTCCGTTTTACGTCAGAGAATTAGGGGTAACAGATCCAAAAGAGATAGAGCAGTGGAGTGGATTAGTTTTTGCAGGACCTTTTATTCTATCATTTGTGATGACACCAATCTGGGGAACTCTCGGAGATAAATTCGGAAAAAAACCAATGGTATTAAGGGCAATTTTCGGATTAGCCCTGTCACAGTTATTAATAGGTTTATCACCCAATATTTTCTGGCTCTTTATTTTCAGAATGTTTCAGGGAGGGATAAGCGGATTTATTGCTGCTTCACTCGCTTTAGTATCAGCATCAACTCCAAAAGAAAAATCAGGGTATGCAATTGGAATATTGCAAACATCAATTTCAGCAGGGACAGTTATAGGTCCTGTACTTGGAGGATTTTTAGCAGATATCACTTCACACAGTAACATTTTTTTTATAACCGCTATAATATGTTTTTTTTCCGGTGTATTAGTATATTTAAATGTAAAAGAGCCTATTATAATTAAAAAACATCAGAGATTCACACTTTTTGAAAATTTTCAATTCGCATTCGGACAAAAAAAAATATTTTATTCTTTACTTTCTATAACTCTTGTTACAATGTCTATATCTTTAGCACAACCGGTATTTGCATTGTTTATAGAAAGTTTTGATATGGAGTTAATATATAAAGGAACTATTACAGGATCAATTTTTGGAATAACCGGTGTATTTACTGTTATAGCTGCTCCATGGTGGGGAAAAAGAGTTGATAGAAAAGGTTATAAGAAAAATATTTTAATAGCAATGAGTGGTGCAGCGATAGCATATTTTTTACATAATTTATTTTCAAATGTATTTTATCTTTACCCTATCAGAGCATTTCTTGGATTTTGTGTTGGCGGATTAGTACCCGTATTTTATGCTTATATAAGTAAAAATGTACCCGAGGAAAGAAAGAGCGGAATAATGGGATTTGCTTCAAGTTTTACTTTATTTGGAAACTTAATAGGTCCTTTGTTATGTACAGCATTATTATATAAACTAAATGTTCATCATATATTTTTAATTTCAGGTTTAGTGATGTGCATTAATACTATTTTCACTTATTTAAATTTCAGTGATTATAAATTAAATCAGTTATTTAAAATTGACAGAAATAAACTTAAAGAAGTTGACAAAAAAAATGAAACCTTAGTAGAAGAAACAGAGAGTTAATAATGAAAGAATTAATAAAAATAGAATTAAAAGAAAATAAATTAATATTATCATGGAATGATAATACGAATTCAAAAGTAAATCTCAAAAAACTGCGGGATGAATGTCCGTGTGTAAACTGTAAAGGTGAGAGTGTAATATTTGATTCTTATATACCGATTAAATCACCTTTTAAGCCGGCAGGTTTTTATGAAATAAAATCAATAGAACCTGTCGGAAATTATGCGATTCAAATTATATGGAAAGACGGTCATAATACAGGAATTTATTCTTATGATATATTAAAAAAAATTTCAGATTGAAATTACTTTTTATAATCAAATAATTTTTTTACTTTAATAATTATTACAAACTAAAAGAGGATTTAACTAATGAAAAGATTCATTACTTCAATTACTGTTTTTTCTTTCTTTGTTTTAATTTTTACATCAAATGTATATTCATTGGATGTCAAACCTGCACCTGTAGATTATTCAAAAATAAAAACGAATGATTCACCGGTGTGGGGAAATGATGTATTAATTATGGACTCAGAGCCGGAAGGTCCTATTTCAGGTGTAAGAGCAAGCAACGGTACTATTTGGGTTGCAGTAAATGATACAACCTTAAGTGCGGGAAGAGGATTATTGTTTTATACATCTACTAATGATGGAAATACATGGGCATTACATCCGACTGCAATTCAACCTGCATTTATAGCAAGTGAAATTCATATGGTCAAAGCAGGAGATTCAACCATATGCTTTTTCAGAACCGGAACCACTATTTACAGATTTAATGTTGTAACAAATTCATTTTTAGCTTTACCGGAAGCAAGTGTTGGACCTTTTGGGGTAGTTTCATCATCAACTAATTCACTTTATATATTTTTCCAATCAGCAGTAAATTCAATAAGAAGAACAGGTTCAGCTGATTATGGCTTTACATGGGGTAATGGTGGATTAGTAACATCAAATACCAGACCAACTTTATCTATTTCTTCATTAGGAGATACTTTAGTAACAATGTATAGACTTGCCGGAAATACCTCTGCAATCACAAGATTCAGATACAGAGAAACCGCTCCCGGTGTATTGGCAACTGCCGGTGCTTCTATTGCTGTTTTAACCGCAGGAACTGAACGTGATCAATATAATTACTATATGTTCGGTGCAGTTCATTGGGTGATATATACTGAAGGTATTACACCTAACAGAGATATAAAAGCATTAGTAAGTACAAACAGCGGATTAAATTTCGGATCTCCAATTGATGTGGCAATAAATCCAAACAGAGACGAATTTTGGTTTGCCGGTGGTATTGGGATGGGAATGTCATTTAATGGTCTTGATTTAACATGGTTATCTGATTCAGCAGGAACAACAGCAGCAGCAGACAGATTATTTTACAGAGGAACTGATTTTGCTTCTCCAAATAGTTTTGATAATCCATTCGGATTAAATCAAAATCCTGTTACCGGATCTGATACAAGAGATTATAAACCTTCAGTTATTGAATTACCAAATGCAGATCTTGGAGTAATATTTGTTGCCACTCAAGGGGGTAATAAAAAATTATTCTGGGATAGATTTTCTTCAGTTACAAATATAACTAATAATAGTTCGACTGCAGAATCTTACAACTTATCACAAAATTATCCAAATCCATTTAACCCTACTACTAAAATAGATTTCACAATTCCTAACAATGAATTTGTTTCTATAAAAGTATTTGATGTACTTGGTAAAGAAGTCGCAACATTGGTAAATAAGAAAATGGATAAAGGAAGTTACAGCGTAAGTTTTAATGCATCGAAACTTACCAGCGGAGTTTATTTCTATAAAATTATTTCAGGTAATTTCAGTTCAGTAAAAAGAATGATGTTAGTGAAATAGAATACAAACCTTTTATTGTAATTTAAAAAGCCGCTTTAACGCGGCTTTTTTTTAATCGTCAAATCCAAATTTTAATTTCTCTTTTTTGAAAACAACTTCTTCTTTTGGATTATTAAGCGGGAGTTTTGATTTTTGGATTATCTCTTTGTTCTCTTTTTCAGGTTCTTTGAATTCATTTACTAAATTCAAATTAGTTTCAGAAATTTTAGCAATATAAGGAGTGTTTAGATTAAATCCTTTTCCAATTTCTAAAATTTCAAGTATAGGAATTTCTTCATGATTTAAACCACCGTAAACATCATCATCATTTGATACAGTATTAATTATTTCACCTTTTTTGGAACCAATTACTTTGAAATCGCTAATAGCATCGAGATCCTGTATTTCCGAATTTTTTTCTATTCTCTCTTTATTAAGAATTGTTGCTAAAGTTGATTCTTCCGGATTTAAAGTTGCTCTTTCAATTTTTGATCTAAGATTATATTTTTCTTTAAACTCGTTATACTTTCCTTCTTTGTAAATTATCTCAATAATTTTATTGTAGTTGGATTTTGTATATTCCAAATCAAGTTTGACTGCTAATTTATTATGAACTTCAAAATTTCCTTTGTTAATTACATCGGAAATATTATCAGAAGAAAGGTTTTCGATTATAAATTCACAGACTTTTTCAGAAGTAAACTCAGGAATATTGGGCATACATCTCAGATCAGAAATATCAAAAGTTATTAAATTGGCAAGTTTATTTCTTTCAATTGATCCTAAAGTATCATTAAGCCCTAACATTTTAGCAGGGTTCGTTATAATCATTTTAAGATAAGACTCGTAAGAGAATCCACTTTTATATAACAAATTAGCCAAACTTTTAACTTCAGAAAAAACATTTTTTCCGACATATCCTGTTCCGATACAAATATTCATATTTGATCTAATTAATTCTTCAAACTCAATATTTTTCTCGGCGAGTTTAAAAAAATCAGAAGTATTAAATATAATATTAAGTCTCGAATTTTTTATTCTCTCAATATCGGTCAAATATAAGAATGAAGGATTCGTGATAATGCTGTTTTCTGTTAGGAGTGAAAATTCATTAAGAATTTTTATCAGACTTCTGTTAAAATTTCTTCTCGCCTCATCAGTGTAATAATCAGTATTAAAAACTTCAAGTAAGATTTTGCTTTCACCTTCTCTAATATTCTTTCTGAGATAGTTAAGTGTAAAATTATTCAATCTATCTTCATTTTTTAATCCTACAAGATAAAAATTTCTTGAAGTTTTAAAATGATTTATTAAATAAGTATCATATAAGGTATAAATAATATTTTGCCTTATGCTTTCATTGTCAACAAGCAATTGTTTATGAAATTCT
>DOWN01000146.1:745-3461 GCA_003519545.1 Bacteroidota bacterium | reverse complement strand
TTCTGATATTATGAAAGAAACTATTGACTTATTTCCATTTCAAACAAAATTAAGTTTGAAAAATCTTATCGAGAATATTGAAACTCTTGTAACTAAAGAAAATAATTCCAGAGATAAATATATTTCCAATATTTTAAATCAGGTAAAATATTATCCTGAATTATTACAACCAATTGAACCTTTAAAAATTTGTGATTTAAAATACAGGAATATATTTCTTGAATTAATGGGGCTTGTAATTCCTCCTGTAAACTGGGAAAGGGATTATATTGCCGCGATGACACCTTTCACATTCAAAGGATTTTATTGCACTCCAAAATTTTTGAAATATTTTCTGAACGAAGATATGTCGTTTAAAGGAAATGTAAATGTTGATTATGAAACGATGTCAAAAATTGTTACTATAATTTCATTCAGTGCAATATTACAAAAAATTTACGGTGTAAAATTTGAAGATTACATTTATCCGATTACGGCAACGATTAAAGACCCTGACACAGGACTTGACAGAATTTTCAAAATGAATATTGACGGAAGATTCATTGATATAGTGGTTAAGAATAAAGTTGAACCTTTGACTCCGGGACAGATTGAAACTTTGAGATTAAATCTGACTGATGTTGAAGTTTGGAAATCAATTATCAAACCTGAAAACTTTGAATTTCATGGAATAAGTTTCTTAACGGCTATTGAAGTTACCGATCAGGAAGTTTTATCAAACATTAAAAAAGATTTAATTGAAAGTGATTCGCTGGATAATATAGAGAAATTTACTGCACTAAGAGATAAGTTGAGAGTATTTTTAAGAATACCCGATTTAGAACTCAGTGTTGCAGGTTTATTTCCAGATAGTATTTTAAAAATAAATCATAGTCTTGATGAAGAAGATTTAAAAAATGTTCAGTTAAATTACAGGGAAATTAAACTTGAAGATTTAAGAGGTTCGATTTTTGAAAGAGTAAGAGATTCAATGAAGTATGAAGTAATAGATGATATTTCAAAAATTCAGAATTTACATCCTATTGAAAAACAAATTGCTGAATTAGGATTGAGAAGTATAATGCTGATTCCATTAACATATATGGGACAACTCACGGGAGGTATGGATTTAGGTTCAAAACAACCCGGTGCATTGAATGATTATACATTTATTAAATTGACTGAAGTGATTCCGTTATTCGCACTTGCAGTAAAACGGAAACTTGATGAGATTGAGACAAAAGTTCAGGCAGTTATAAAAGAGAAATATACTTCAATTCACCCGTCTGTTGAATGGAGATTCAGAAATGCAGCAATGCAATATCTTAAAAAACCGGTTGAACCTGAAGGTGTGAATAACGAAATAGAGGAAATTGAATTTAAAGAAGTTTATCCTCTTTATTCACAGGCAGATATTAAAAACTCAACAGAACTCAGAAATGAAGCACTGAAAAAAGATATGGAGTATCATATTGAATTTATAAGAGAAATGCTTTTAAACTTTAAAAGAAAAAAAGATTTACCTTATCTTGATAATTTATTACATCAGGTTGATTTAAAAGCGGAGAAACTGAATAATGGTTTCACCGCTAATGATGAGACTTCTATAAATGAGTTTTTTAAAAACGAAGTATATGCTCTTATAGATTATTGCTGTGACATTTGTCCGGAACTTGATTCGGGAATAAGAAAATATAAAATTGCACTCACAAATGAGAATGGTGAGTTTTTTAAACACAGAAATGCATTTGACAGTTCGGTAACGAAATTGAACAATGCTTTTTCAAAGTTGATTTTAAAAGCAAACGAAAAAGCACAGGATTATTTTCCTCATTATTTTGAATTACATAAAACTGACGGAATTGAAATCAGTATGTATATAGGAGAGTCAATTTCAGAAAATAAAAAATTTGATACACTTTTTGTAAAAAATCTGAGATTATGGCAAGTTATGATTATGGTTGAACTTGCAAGATTGAATGAAAATATAAAGCCAAAACTAGAAATTCCTCTTGATACCACGAATTTGATTTTAGTTCATAATCATCCGTTAACAATTAAATACAGGATGGATGAAAAAATATTTGATGTTGAGGGTTCATACAATATAAGATATGAAATTGTTAAGAAACGTATTGATAAAGTCCATATAAACGGAACTAACGAAAGATTAACTCAACCTAATAAACTTTCGTTGGTTTATTCAGCACCTAAAGACCGTGCTGAATATCTTGAATATTTTGATTATCTGAGCAGCATTGGATATTTAGATAAAAATGTTGAGGAACTTGAACTTGAAGAGTTACAGGGTGTTAGCGGACTTAAAGCGTTGAGAGTGGGAATAATTCAAACCGGAAATAATGAAGTTCCTGAAGTGCCTATAGAATTTGAAAAGAAAATAAAAAAATTAACTTCAGTTTAATTTTATACAGAAGAAATCATTATTATTTAAGATAATTTCGTATTTACCTTTCGTTAATAGTGCAGGATCACCTGCACTTTTTTTATCACCTATAATTAATTTAGCATTATTATTTTTGAGAGAATCAATTTTCTCAATCTCTGACTTATCAAGCAACCACCCTTTTCTATTCACATTGTAAAATAACACCGGATTTCCTTGAGTTAATGAGATAATTTTATCTGAGTTATTCGAATTTTTCTCAACTGTTTCAGTTAATTCTGTTAGCTCTTTGCTTTTAGTTTCTTTGCTTAATAAATTTTCTATTCTCAAGAC
>DOWN01000146.1:0-601 GCA_003519545.1 Bacteroidota bacterium | reverse complement strand
ACTGAAAAATCTAAACATTTATTTAAAAATTTTCCAATAAAAACAGAAGCAGGAACAACAATTGGAAGTTGATAATACTCCTGTGCAAGATTTCCCTGTGAAACAAAAAGTATGAAAAAAATTATTGCAATTAACCACCAGTCGAATAAGAACTCAATTTTTTTATTTCGCTTTAAAAATAATCCGATTAAAAACATTATAAAACCTGCAAAAGTTAATTGCCTTTCAACAATACTTTTCAGAAAAACACTATTATAAAATTCAGGATTTATTAATAAAAAATACGTTCCCCATTTATCAGAACCATAATTCCAAATATTAAAAGTTAAACCCGTCATTAAATAAAGATTATGAGCATGATAATACCAAAGAAATGAGAAAATAATTACAATTATTGCAAAAAATAAAATTTTTTAATTTTTTAAGAAACCAAATCCATATTTGAAATAAGAGAGAAATGTTAAAGGAATTCCAAGATATAATACAGGTAGTTTAATTAAAACAGCAAGTGAGACAGAAATTAAACTGATTATATAATAAATTGATTTATTTTCTTCTATCCATTTATAATAATAATATATACCGATTATTGAAACCATTA
>DOWN01000305.1 GCA_003519545.1 Bacteroidota bacterium | reverse complement strand
GAATTTCATGATTAATTTCTGAGGCGAGAACATATAATTCATAATCCGGAAAATGTTTGTTCAGTTCATAAAAAAGGGGAGTGGTCAGAACCATATCCCCTAATTTTCCAATCTGAACAACTAATATTTTTTTTTGTTCAACCATTTATGAGTCCATAAACCGGTTATTTTTTCTTTTTAGAATATTTATTTTTCACTTCCGTAAAAGATACATTTTTAACTTCACCTTGTTTATTGTTTGAAGCATCATTTTTCTTATTCTTCAATTTCGTTTCATACCATTGTTGAATAATTGAAAGCAGGTTAAAAGTGAAATAATACAGATTTAATCCCGCAGGAAAACTAAAGAATAATAATGTTAACATTATAGGCATTATAAACACAAGTGCTTTTTGTTTTGGATCAGTAACCGTCATTTTCTGCTGTATGAACATAGTTATACCCATCAGTGTAGCCAAACCTGATACCTGATCAATTCCAAACAATGGTATTTTAAATGGTAAATTAAAAATCACATCAGGTGCTGCTAAATCAGTAATCCATAATATGAATGGTTGTTGTCTTAGTTCAATTGTGGAACTGAATACAGCAAAGAGAGCGTAAAGAATTGGCAACTGCAGAAGCATAGGAATACATCCGCCCATAGGATTAATCTTCTCTTCTTTATACATTTTCATAATTTGCTCATTCATCTTAACAGGATCATCTTTATACTTCTCACGGATAGCAGTCATTTTCGGGCTTAATTCACCGAGTCTTTTCATTGAATCCATCTGTTTTTTTGTCAATGGATTCAAAAGAATTTTTAACACGAGTGCAAAAATTATAATAACTACACCGTAATTAGGAATGAAATTATGTAAAAATGTAAAAAATGGAATTATAAACCATTGTGCAATTGGTCTTACTATAAAATCAAGAGGGAACCTGTTGACTAATTGAAGTTCTCTGTCATAACTTTTAAGAATATTATAATCAATCGGTGTTAAAAGGATTATAAATTTATCAGAATTTACTTTATCATTCTTGATATCCATTTTAAGAGCGATGGAATATTCTTTCCTTAAACCTTCATCCTTAAGAGGAATTTTATATCCTGTCAGATAAGCCCCATCTCCTTTTCTGCTTAGAGGGATAAGAAATATACCGAAATATTTATTCCTTGTAGCCACATAATCTGTATTTCCGTTATAATCTGCTTTATACTCCTGATTAAAATCTTCCGCATCAAGGTCAGCAAGTTCTTCACCCATATAAGCATATGCCTGTTCAAAACTTGCTTCATCAGTACTTCTAAACTCTGTCAGATTTAAAGAACTACCCCATACCAACTGATACTTTGCATCGGCAATAAATAAACCGGAATTTATAAGTTCATACTGAGCATCAAATTCATAAGAATTTTTAAAAAATGAATAAGTGATTTTGATTTGTTGTGTGCCAGCGGAATCAACATTTAATATATATGTTAATATGAAAGAAGAATCTTGTGAGAGATTTACTTTTTGCCATTCAGAATATCCTGAAGAAAAAACCATATCTCTGGTATTAACAAGTTTACCGTCTTTTGAAGTAAATATAAGATGTAATTCTTTACCCCGTTTCCAATCTACAAGTTGAACCGGATGACCGTCCCATGTATTAAATTTCTTAGTGGTATATTTTTCAAGAGTTCCACCAAAATTTGTGAACTCCATAATGGCAACATCATTTTCAATTATGATATTTTTTTTGGTTACTGAATTTACTTCAGTCTGATACTTTATAGATTTATTATAAAACTGATTTCCAAATTCAGATGCATAAGCACTCACATCTGCCTTTAGTGAATCAGTTTTAGTTGTATCCTGTTTTATAGTAATTGTATCGGCAGGAATTTTTTGAGTTTCCTGTTTATTTAAATTCGTATCCTGAATAACGGTATTTTTACCTGTCGTGTCCGCAATTTTTTGTTGTTGTAATTTTTGTTGTTGAGAAGATGTCCAGTATAGCCATCCAATTAATACTAAACCTATCAAGATAAAAGCCGAAATTGTTTTTTTGTCCATTTATAGTTATAAATTCTTTGTTTTATTTTTTAGAGGAACCGGATCGAATCCGCCGGAAGAAAAAGGATTACATTTCAAAATTCTTTTTATACTGAGTAAAGATCCTTTGATTAAACCTCTCTGTTGTAATGCCTCAATTGCATATTGAGAACAAGATGGATAGAATTTGCAACTTGCCGGAAACAAGGGTGAAATTGCAAACTTATAAAACTTGATTAGCAATATAAACGGAGTGGTTAATTTCATTTTACTAAATATTTATTTATCTCCTTAATCAAATCATTAAATTCAATCACAGAATCATTAAAATTTAAATTGTTGTATCGTTTTTCATTTTCAAAAGCCAGATCAGAAAAAGTAAAAATTAAATTTACTATGTAACCGTTTGGAACTTGTAAAAGAGTCTTATGTTTTCTGTAAAGTTCTTTGAGAATTCTTTTGAGATAATTTCTTTTAACAGCAAGTTTGAAATGTTTTTTAGGAATTAAAAAGCCCACCAATACTGGAAAATCGGGTGGGCTATTTTTTAAAATTTCCAAGTTTAAATAAACTTTAAAATTTTCGGTAGAAATTTTACGTGATTTAAAAAATATATTTTTAAATTTTTCAAAACCCCTTATAATTTCATTTTTGGGTAATGTTTTATAGTAAACATTTCCATGAAAAACTGAGGGATTCATAAAATC
>DOWN01000269.1 GCA_003519545.1 Bacteroidota bacterium | reverse complement strand
GAATTTACTAAGAATTTAGACAGAGCAACTCTAAGAACAAAAAATAATTTTGCTTTGAAACCCGTTCCGAATTATAAATCTGATGATATTAAAAAAATTAGAAAAAAACTTTTTTTAACACAAAAAACTTTTGCAAAAGCCTTAGGTGTTTCAATTAAAACAGTTGAATCTTGGGAATCTAATACAAATATCCCAAGTGGCCCTGCTCAAAGATTTTTATATCTTTTAAATAAAAAACCGCAATTGTTAGAAGAAATTAAATCCTAAAACGGTGTTTAATCCTCCCTATTAATCCCTTATTTGAAATCGTCAAAATTTTCACTTTTTCTCCTTTGTCCTGACATACTTGTCATATATTGACAATTGTGTGCTCAATGTCATAGTTAAAAACCTCAATTTCAGTCCAAAAATGAGGTTTTCAAATGGCACAGGAATTGGAATATATATTTACAAGTTTGTTAAACTAAAAATTAAAACTAAACTAAAAAAAAAAACTTAAAAGGAGAAGAAATGAAAAACTTAAAAAAATCTTTACTAGCTTTGTTTGTAGCATTAGCATTCACTGCAACTGCAAACGCACAATCAACTACTGAAACACAATCTGTCGCAACTAAAAAACTTGTAAGCAAATATGACAGATCATATCCTTATCTTTCAATTGCCCCTATGGGTGGTGCTATTTTCCCAATGGGTCAGTTAAGTTCTAACTATAAACCGAATGCAAATGTTGGTCTAGACTTCAGTGTTAGAATTAATAAAGAAGTTGCTATTTCCGGTGATGTTAATTACAACTTTATGTCTTCACAGGTTAATGGAGTTGAATCAGCTTCTTACTTACAATACACAGTAGGACCAAGATATTATTTCACACATCCTTCAGTTAAATCATCATTATTCTTTGAAGGTGGTGTTGGTGGATACTCATTCTTTAACAATAATGATGTTGAAGACAGAGCTTATGACGGAACTAACGTTGGTATGAATACAGGACTTGGTGCAACTTTATTCTTAAGTGATGATATAGATATAATCGTAAAATCTAAATATCACTTCATCTTCAACAAAACCGGTTCTTCAAGTTTCATTACAACAACAGCCGGTCTTGAATTCAGATTCTAAATAAACTCTGAATAATAAACATACTAAGACACTAAGAACCCCTAAAAAATAAAGACACTATGAAAAAACCTCTTCAGAAAACTCTGAAGAGGTTTTGCTTTTTTTATCTATTAATATTTTCTTTCTTACTTTACTAACATCATTTTCTTAGTCATAACAAACTCCTGTCCTCCGGTTCCAATAGAAACTATTCTGTAAAAATAAACTCCGCTTGCAAGTGTGGAAGCATTAAATTGAGTAGTGTAATATCCTGCAACCTGCTGTTCATTCACAAGTGTGAACACTTCCCGTCCTGTTATATCATAAATTTTCATTTGTACTTTACTGTCAAAAGGTAAATCATAATTTATTTTTGTTACAGGGTTAAATGGATTCGGATAGTTTTGTGAAAGGTCAAATTTTTCCGGTACTCCGATTATAACTTCATTTGTTAAATCGTAATACTCAAAGTTTCCGTTGTAATCAATTTGTTTCAATCTGTATTTGTATTTGCCGGTATTCAGATTGGTTTCTATATATGAATAATTCTTAGGTTCTGTAGTATTTCCATATCCATTTACACTTCCGGTTTTTATCCATTCGGTTTGATTACTTGCCTTTCTTTCAATTTCAAAACTTGAGTTGTTAATTTCTGTTGCCGTAGTCCAATTTAAAGTTACATTGTTTCTTTCAACTAATGAACTAAATGAAATTAATTCCACCGGTAATGAAGATTCATCCGATGCAATAGCAAACTGTCCAAATCCCTGTAATCCGGTTGCCTTGATACTAATAGGATTTATACCATCAAACTCTGTTACAGTTGATACACACTCCCAATTATCAGTTTCAGATTTCCGTTTTAAAATATATAATCTGCCCGGATCCATATCTCCGGCATATTCTGATACATTTATTATCAAATCATATACAGCCATCGAGTTATAATCATCTCCTGAGTATGAAACATTCCAATATCTGTTGAATAAATAATCCGGAGTAAAAATTGCTCCTGAATGAGAAGTAGCAGTTGCGTTTACATTAACATTTTCATTTTCAGGAACTGTATCCGTTTGAGTGAAAATCAATTCACCTGTTGAACTTCGAAGATTTGTAGTAAATCCTGAAATTGATTTTGAACTTAATTGTGGAGAATCAAATGTATTAAATCCTGTTATATTAATCTGTAAGAGGTTTGTATCAAGGTTTCCGTATAAACCTGTTCCGTTAACATTTATTGTGGTTAATTTATTAACATCTTCAATCTTTAAATCATCAATCCAAAGATTGTTTCCACCTGATGAAATCGCTTTTAATCCGATGACAATATTTTCTCCTGAATAATGTTTCAGATTTAATATTACATTTCTCCATTGTAATACTGATGATGGTGTAAACTCATTATTTTGAACAGGTGTTGTTGCAAGAGATGGAGATGAAGAAAAATCTCTTCCGTAAATAAGAGTATCAACCGCTAATCCTCCATTTTTGGAAATTAGTATCTCAAGTCTGTCATTTTCCATCGCAAGTGTTGAAGTATATGCCATATAAAATGACATTACAGGATTTTCTAAACTATCAAGATTAAGAATAGGTGTATATAAAATTGAAGTTCCACTTGATGAATTAAAAAAATCTGATTTTAAAGCAGAGTCGTTATTAATTCCTGATGGATTTAATACAGTATTTGTTTTAAATATACTTGTATCACCGTTAACAGGATTATTTTTAATAGAATTGAACTTTTGAGTATATGGATAATCTGTTACAGGTTTAATGAGTGAAACAACTCTTGATATAGAGTTATTCGCCGTTGCAGTATCATCAGTATCACCAATAAATATTTCAAGGTTTCCGTTTATCACATCATTTTGAGATTTTAATCTGTAAGCATTTTTAAAAGTTACCAGTGCTGAATCTCCCGGATTAAGAGGAGAAGAAACTTTAACAGGACCGTGAGTTATATTATTAAATTTATAAAACAGATTACAATTATTTATAACAGTTGATCCGAAGTTTTTTACATAAACTGAAACAGGATTTCCTGAGTTTTCAAGAATTTGATTTTCTGAAGGTGTTACAATTGATGTTATTCCTGCGTCAAATTTTTGTAATTGAGCAAGTGTAATTTGATATGTTATTTCCTCACCATTTTCAAGGAAACCTTCCATTACAACACCACCTTCTTTATTCAAAGAATCTTCATAACTAACCATTACATAATAATTTTCACCGAGTCCTGTCAGTGTTACACTTAACGGTTCAACAATATCACCAAAAACATATCCTATTCCATCAGCATTTCCAAACCAACTGCTGTTTGGTATTTCTGTGAGTGAGCCGGATGATTCTATAAACCCGAGTCTTCTTCCAAGTCCGTCTGTTACTACTATCTCTACCGGATCAGCAATAACACTTAAAATGGTGCCGGCAGAAACACCATTACCTGTGGAAATGGAGCTTGAATCAACAGGGATATTTAATATCTCAAGAACTTTTGCCTGAACTTCTTTTTTTGCAACCATAGCGGTATGGTCAGTATTGCTGTATTGATAAATATTTGTTCTTGTATCAGAAAGAAACTGACCGGCAGCAGAAATAGCCGGAACTGTACCATCACCATTTGAAGGAAATGAAATATCCTGAAACCAAGTTTCCGGTGGTATTGAATTTCTTGGAATAAAATTAGTGAAGGGATGAATTGCATTGAATTCATAATCATCACGGAATTTAGAATGAATTCCTGTTTCCTGAAATGAACTGTAAATAACAGAGACTAAACATGAATCAGCAAAACCGTTTGGATCATTAGCTGCATTTATATCTGCTCCGTTATTTAAATCAAGTAGAATTGTGTTTCTCAGTTCAGGATCATTATTAATTGTTTCAAGTCCATTTCCGAAATCAAGAAACGGATAAGTACTTACTAAATATCTAAGTGTGGGAACATATCTGTAGATAAATAATTTTTTATCCGGATTACCATCTTTATCAAGAATTGATGCTTTTGTAATATTATGGTCAAGCCCTGTTATAGTAAATCCCTGCATAACCTTTTGAAATGCACGATTAATGAGTTTTGAAAGTACAAATCTATATGCCACATCTCCTGACCAGTTATCCTGTAGAACATTCCAGGGTTTAGAAGCACCACGGCTCGGGACACCAAGCATAACAAGATTTCTGACCTTAGGCAGTCTGTAATTATTTACATTATCATATACACCGCCATAAGCATCACTCTGTATATAAGTCCTTGAAACCAACCCTCCGGTGCTGTGACAAATTATATCTATCGAATCAAGTTCTTCATTATTATCAGTTCTCCATCTATCAGTCGCTTTTTTTATATACCAACCGAGATAATCAACGGCATATAAATATTGATTATCGGATATACCGGAAGCTGTCAAACCGTTTATATGTCCGTCTATCGCATTATCCACAGGTCCCGGTTGTAAACGCCAATCGTAATTTACAACAAATAAATCTTTGTTTAAAACATATCCGTTATTCTGAAGAGTGATAATCAGATCGTGATATACTTTTGCAAGAGGGTCAATCTGAATGCTATCGGGTTCAATTCCTCTTTTGAGCATCCATCCCATATCGTAACTAATGTTCGCCGCATAAGTAGCACCAACACCCGGAACTATGAATACAGGCTTCTTTGGAGCAGGTGATATTCCTTTAAATTTTGAAACAGTTGCAAAATGATTTGGATTGATAACATCTTCTCCAACTGAATACAAATTATTTTCATTATCAATAAATATACCTGTCATAGTATTATCCGTATTTACTGTGTCATAAAGATTACTCCACAATGAATCACCATTTGAATTATATTGAATCAATAACCGGTCATTTTTAATTGTGTTTCCATTAAAAATTGTTGCACCAACTATTAAATTTTTATTTTTATCAATCCTGATACCATTTATATTATTATTTCCGGCTGAAGTACTGACATTTTTTCTTTCCCATTGAAGTATTCCGGATTCTGAATAGTTTAATACGGTAAAAACATTTTTACCGAATAGCTCAACCTGTGTATTGCCTCCTACAAAGATATTACCGTTTTTATCTGATTCAATATATCTACCTGCATCATCAAAATTCAAACCGTTATATGTTCTTACCCATTGTTCAATACCGTTATTATTGTATTTTATTGTTGCAATATCAAATCTGTTTGCACCACCTGAAGATACACCCGTTACATAAACATTTGATGAACTATCAAGTGTCAGAGCATATGCTTCATCTGTGTCAGTTCCTGTTCCGTTATAAGTTCTGTCCCAAATTAAAGCACCTGAAGAATCATATTTCAGAGTTATATAATCAGACTTAGAATCCTCCCCGATATATTTAGATCCTGTTACAAAAATATTTCCATTTCTATCAAGTTCAATATCACTTGCAAAATCATTAAAAAGAAAACTTGTGCTGTCGCCATAAGATTTATTCCAAACAAGCTCTCCATTTAAGTTATATTTTATTAAGAGAATATTAAAATCACCTGTTGATACAAGTGTACGTTTCCCACAAATATAAATGTTAGAGTTTTTATCAATTGCGAATGCGGTTGGAAACTCATCAATTTCCATTGAAGTATTAAAAAATTTATGCCAAAGTTTCGTTCCACTTGTATTATACTTAGCCAACAAAATATCTTTATGTCCGCCGTTTGATCCTATATTACTTATTTCAGCGAGTAAATATACATATCCGCTATCATCAGTCGAAACAGCAACAGGTTTGTCTTCAAATCCAAAAGTAAATAAATTAGGAAATTTATCAGACCAAAGTGAATCTCCTAGTGAATTGTATTTGGTAAGTGTCACATCACCAAAACTTCCGAAATTTGCTTTTACCGAAGTTGCGAGGTAAACATTTCCTGAATTATCTACAGTTATTTGAGGTCTCACTGAAACATTCATAAACTTTCTTTTAGTCCACTCAGTTGAAAAGTTCTGCGAATACAAATCTTGATTGGCTAAAAAAAATATTAAACAAATTATTACTTTTTTCATTTTTAAATCTCCTGTTAACAAAAACAGGTAGAGGAATCATTATGCTTTTGGGAAGATTAATGATATCCTGCTACCTGTCTTGTAATTAAAATCTTTTCCCAAAAGCAGTAACAATTTAAGAAGTAATGCCTGAAATTACAAAAAAAAATAATTGCTATCTTGAATGAAAATCAATTATAAAAAATTGCATTTTCTTTGTTTTTAGCGTAGAATTAGGGTTTTTGGGAGATTTGCGATGAATGAAAACCGGTTAATTTTTAAATACAATACAGAATTTTTTTAGAATATTTTTTATGTTTAAATCTAAAGGTATATAAAACTGAATTAAGTAATTGGCGGGGTATGTATTTTATTTTACAAGCATCATTTTCTTAGTCATTACAAATTCCTGACCTCCAATACCAATAGAAACTATTCTATAAAAATAAACTCCGCTTGCAAGTGTGGAAGCATTAAACTGAGTAGTGTAATATCCAGCAACCTGCTGTTCATTCACAAGTGTGAAAACTTCCCTTCCTGTTATATCATAAATTTTCATTTGTACTTTACTTTCAAACGGTAAATCATAATTTATTTTAGTTACAGGATTAAATGGATTCGGATAGTTTTGTGATAAATCAAATTTTTCAGGAACACCGATTATAACTTCATTTGATAGTTCGTAATATTCAAAGTTTCCGTTGTAATCTATTTGTTTCAATCTGTATTTATATTTACCCGTGTTTAAACCTCTGTCTGTGAATGAATATGATTTCATCTCGTTTGTGTTTCCACTTCCTTGTATTGCTCCTGTTCTTATCCAATTTTCATCTGTATCAATTTTTCTCTCTATTTCAAAACCTGCATTGTTTATCTCACTTGATGTTATCCAGTTTAATGTTACATCTCTTTTCAATACTGATGATGTGAATGATGTTAACTCCACAGGCAATTCAAATTCATTTAAAATTGTTATGCTGTCGTCTATTGAACCATTATTACCTGAGTCTATATATATTGTCACAGTTGAGCTATCAAGATTATCCCAGTTTGGTGATATAATGTGCGTTGAGTTAGCAGGTAACATAATAAAAGCGTTTTCAAATATTTTCTGTTCGTTTTCATCATTTTCATTTATTTTAATCACATAGGTTTTTTCACTTCCGAAGTTTTTAATTACAAATTCATAATCTGAATTATCTGTAGTTAAACTATTTGATATGTCATTAATATATAAAGAATCATTTTGTATCATTTCAACTCCTGAAATTTCAATTAATCTTTCTTTATCATTTAATGAATTTATTATCTTTAACTTTATATCTTTTTGAACAGGGTCAGGTGACATAACAGAAAGTCCGCTTCCTGATGAACCATCTGAATTTGAGTTTCCAATATTTATTTTATCGGTCTCTGAACTGTCTGCATTATTTCTCGAATAAATGTATGATTTATTTTCTTTAAATATGGCTACTCTTGATACTTTAGATGAATCTTTAATATTTCTTATTTCAATTGAATAATCATCATCAGGAATGTAATATCCAATTGGGTTAGAGTTTCCTCCTGTCTTTTTAATTATTGCAGTTCCGTTAGAAATTTCTTCAGTTAAATTTCCGTTCACAAAACTAATTAAATGATTAGAGGAATTTTTTAATGTTATATCCGCTTCATCAGTATTATAAATTTCTATATTCTGAACACCTCTTTTGATATTTCCTAAATCAATTTTTTGATCAGTGAATTCAGGTCTATTGATATAATTTGAAACCGGAAGTTCAAGATAAAATCCTGTAGTACCTTGCCAGGTATTTCCTAAGAAAGGGAACGACCATCTGTTAGCAACTGTATCAACCAGAATATAAGGGTAATCATCAGGATTATTGCTATCGTAAAGAAGCACTCTGAATTTACCTGCCGATGTATCACGTCTTACACTAATCGGAGCCATAGTATGTGCACCTGTGTTTTTACCGGGGAATATTTTGTCAGGATCATTGAATATTGAAATTGTTCGTATATCCTGTTCATCATTTTTGAACATATTTATAATTTCTCTTAAAGTAGTTTTCGGATCTTTAGGTTTACCGATTAAATCATTCTCATAACTTTGTTTTCCGAATTGATATAAAAAATATCCGTTTATATACTTTCTTATGGAATCTGTAATCGCGAGTGAATTAATATTTTCAGTGTTAGGCATTCCGGGATGTTTAGAAATAAACACAGGTTTAAAACTAAAATTCAAAAATGCAGAAGCAGCAAATCCAAAACATGCCCCTTGGAATCCTGATTTTCCTGAAATGTTTCCCCATTTTTCTTGTCCATCTGAATCATAAATCTTAAAAAATGTTGACCAGTAATTTGCATTAACTCCATATACTTCAACCCAAAGTGGCCAGTCAGGAAAATTTATTGCACCAAATGATTGAAAAAAATCAGGATATCTTGAATTTGTATATGGATCATTATCTAAACTATAATTGAATCTTCCACTATACCAGGATGATGGCCACATTGGATTTGCATTATTTAAATAACTCCAGCCGTGATATCCGGGATCAAATGCTTCGTAACTTCCCATTGAATTTATTTTCGCAAGTATATATCCTTTAATTTTGAATAACGGGCTTTTTGCAAGCGTATCATTTGTTGCTGTGTTAAGTATTTGAATTATACATCTTGTGTTTAAAATATTTTCAGGAATGTCCCATATATATTTACCTGTTTCAGCCGGAACACCAAAATCAATCAAATCATAACTAACACCGCTATCACTGCTTATCTCCAGTGTCACAAAAGTCCCTGCCTCTCCTCCAGTCCATTTAATAGTATCTTTCTCTCCTGCTATCCATTTTTCATCAGGTACAGGATTTGTTATAGTATAAACTGAACCTTGAGAATATTTCTTTAAATAAATATCTGCAATTGATATTTCAGGTGTATGATTTATAGAACCGGCAACATATATATTATTTTCATTATCTAAATGAATTCTATATCCGGTTGCTACATCGGAAGAATCCCAAATTCTGAAAAGTGTATTACCTGAAGTATCTATTTTTGAAAAGACCATTGAGAAATGAGAAGTGTCATCTGTGTATCCGTTTGCAAAGAGATAAGAATTACCAAAATCATCGATGGTGAAATCTGCTAAATAGTCACTGAAATTACCCGGTAAGCCAATTGTATTTTTCCATATCTGATTTCCATTTTTATCATATTTGATAGTAACAAGATCATCATAGGTGGAAAATTTATCTTCCATAAAAGTTACACTTGAACCTGTAACCAAAATATTATTAAAATTATCCGTATAGATTTTATTTAATGCATCTCTCGAATTTAAATTTCCATTATAAGTTCTTTCCCAAATTTTATTTCCTGAAGTATCAAACTTTGCAAGATAATAATCAGAAATATTATTAACATTTCCTCCTATATAAACATTTCCTTCAAGATCAATTGTAACATTAGAACCATAATCATTCTCATCGAGATTCCCATTATGTGTTTTATTCCAGATCATATCACCGGTGGGATTAAATTTTACAAAAAGTAAATCATATTTACTGATAGATATATCTACACACCTGTTTCCAACAGCATAAATATTTCCTGAATTATCTAATTTAAAATTTTCTACATAATCCATTTCAAGAGTTCCAGTATAAGTTTTTGAAAATTGGATTTCGCCGGATGGATTATATTTGAGAATTAAAATTGCATTTCTGAAAATTCCTTCTGATATATACTGCATATTTCCGACTACAAAAATATTTCCAAATGAATCAAATTGAAATTCCGGTCTATATTCTGATGAGGTTTGATTTGAAGTATATCTTGAAAGCCAGATTTGTTGACCTGAAGAGTTATATTTAATTGTAACAATATCAGAACCTGATTCTATAGATCGACTTTCTCCAGTTATATAAACGTTTCCTGAATTATCAACTTTAAGATCATGTAGAATATCAACATTATTTGCATTACCATTATATCTTGCTGACCAAAGTGTATCACCTGATGAATTTAATTTTAATAAAAGAAAATCGTAATTATTAATGAATCCAAACTCATAACCTGCAATGTAGACATTCCCAATATTATCTGTTTCAATATTAATCGGAACTTCATCTAAACCTAATTTCCCATACTGAAAAGAAAAACTTAAATTAGGTAACTGAGCAAATGTTGCAGAATTGACAATTGTTAAAATAAATAAAGTGAATAGTATTTTCATTTATAACTCCTGTTAATTAAATACAGGCAATAGAATCATTTCGCTTTAGGGAAGTATTATGAAATCAGATTGCCTGTTGATTTAATTATAAACTTTTATCCCAAAAGCTGATTCAAATTATAAATCATAGTTCTTAATAGCAAAAAAAAATAATTGCTATCTTG
>DOWN01000316.1 GCA_003519545.1 Bacteroidota bacterium | reverse complement strand
TAACTCAGTGGTAGAGTGCAACCTTGCCAAGGTTGATGTCGCGGGTTCGAGTCCCGTTTCCCGCTCCAAGAAATCTCTCTCGCAATCGCTCTTTTGCGGTTTAGCGGGATTTTTTTTCTCTGCTTTTTTGTTCTTATCTTTAATTTTGGCGTGGTACCCAAGTGGCTTAAGGGAGCAGTCTGCAAAACTGCCATTCATCAGTTCGAATCTGATCCACGCCTCAAATCATTTCTTAATTCACCGAATTTATTACTATTTCTTTTATCATTTCGAATATTATGTTAATTATATAAATTCATATAATTAATTTCAATTATTATGATTAAGTCCGTCAAAAAAATCAAAAAGACTGATTCAAAAAATAAATCTCTAAATACTAAAATTGACAAGAATGATAAGGTTCAAGAAGCGGTTGCAAGATATGAAGCAGGGAAATCAAAATTAATTACGATTACAAGCGATTCATTGAAACCATTTTTTGAACTTCTTAAAAAATCTTCTAATGGGAAAAATTAGCTTTGAAGATAAAGCTAGAGAAGATTTAAGGTTTTGGGCTAAAACTTCTAATAAGACTTTCGAAAAAATTTTTAAATTAATTGAACAAACAGAAAAAAATTATTTTAAAGGTGAAGGTAAACCTGAACCTTTAAAAGGTAATTTAAAAAACTATTGGTCAAGAAGAATTAATGATAAAGACAGGTTAATTTATAAAGTTGAAAAAGATGAACTTGTTATAATATCATGCAAAGATCACTATGAAAACCTTTAAATAAAAATAATATATGTCCCTCTTATATAAATCTCACGGTAAAGCAGGGTTTGGACTGTTACTAATCAGACTCACTCTCGGTTCTATTTTTCTCTTCGCAGGAGCCGATAAAGTAATGGATATTCAGGCTTTCATTAATAAAGTTAAAGAACTCGGAATCTTTGGAGATAACTTATCTTTTATTTTCGGTTTTATCATTCCTTTTGCTGAAGTTTTTATCGGGGCTTTATATATAATCGGACTATTTACACCCCTTACAAGTCTTGCAATCGTTTTTATGTGTTTTTCTTTTATTGTTGCTTTAGGTCCTGGCGGTGCACCGACTGATTTACCTTTCAATTATAATTTCGTTTTTATCGCTGCTGCACTAACAACTTTCTTTGCCGGTGCAGGAAGTGTTTCTTTTGATAAATTTTTTGATAAATCAAATAAAAATCAAAAACAAAATTTTAATAATAATAATGTAAATGTTGAAGTTGTAAAAACTGAAATCATTAGTGAGAGTAAAACATCTGATGGCTCAGACATTTCACATTCTAAAAATCCCGGCGACTTAAAATAAATTTACTTCCTTAAAATTAAACTTTCTCTTTCAGATACAACTGATATATAATTTACCGGTTATCCTAAATCGTTTTCCTGCTGAAGTCTACTGGTAAATTCTCAAGCGAGCTATAAGTCTGATTAAATTAAGATATTTCAATAATCAAATATCGGAAAATTACTTTAAAAGTATCATCTTTTTAGTGTCGGAGAAGTTCTCAGATTGCAAACGATAAAAAAATGTACCGCTTTGTAAACTACTTCCGTCAAAGTCATAAGAATATTCTCCGGCATTTAACCTTTCATTAACTAAGTTTGAAACTTCTCTGCCGAGCATATCATATACTTTTAATGATACAAATTCTTCTTTTGGTAGTGAGAAATTAATTTTTGTAGTTGGGTTGAATGGGTTCGGGTAATTCTGTGATAATAAAAATTTATCGGGAATGTTGGATGAAATAATATTTATACCTGTTACCTGTGAGATTTTAAATGTTGACATTTTTACACCCGTGCCACCTATACCTAAGCCATATCCCGAACCTGTTGTATAAACCATACCGTTTTTATCTACTACCATATCTCGAGGAAGTTGTCCTGTATTTCCCGAACCCGGATAAATAAGTTGCCATTGAAGTACTCCATTCGGATTATATTTATAGACTTGCAAGTCTCCCCAGGAACCTCTGACTTTTCCGCCTGCCATATATATATTATCCAATGAATCAAGAGTAAAAGCAGGATGATATCCTCCATCAGGCATTAATCTAGACCAGAGTTCAGTTCCATCATTAGAATATTTAATAACTATATCATTTGAATTATTATATCCTGCCACGATTACATTTCCTGATTTATCAATCGCGACTCTTGAACCTGTTGAACCAAATGAATTGGAGTAAGTTCTTAACCACTTTTGAGTTCCACTTGAGTCGTATTTAATAGTAACAATCTCAAACGGACCTCCGGGGTCACCGACACCGGTAACATATACATTACAGCTGTCATCAGTTGTTACATCATATGCCCAGTCAGTTGTGAACTGACCTGTTGAAGTGTAATTCCTTTCCCATATAAAATTACCTGCATTGTTATACTTTATTACAAAATAATCATAATAACTCGGTATATTATTATTTCCTCGTGTTCCACATACCAATATATTCTGATTTTTATCTATTGACATTGCAAATACTTTACCGTTTAAAATTGGGATTAAACCTCTCCAGATTAAGTTTCCGTTTTGTGGTTCAAATTTCGAGACTACACATGCTTGCCCACCTTTGAAATCTGCTTGACCTGATGTTAAAATATAACCCGAAGAGTCAAATCTCATTGCATTCGTGCTTATATGCCAATTATTTAAACTATCTCTTCTTATCCATTGTATATCTCCGTTAGAATTGTATTTCATAAGTGTGATGTGTCCAGTCATATAAACATTCCCATTTTTATCTAACATTATTTCATCAGAACCAGCCACATCATATAATACTCTTGTCCAAACTGAATCTCCATTAGGTTTGTATTTTATTGTAGCACAACCGGATGGACCCCAATCCAATGTTCCTGTAATATAAACATATCCGGAATCATCTACTTTAACCATACTTCCCCAATCTTGATTTGAATTCTGTCCTCTGTAATAACTA
>DOWN01000035.1 GCA_003519545.1 Bacteroidota bacterium | reverse complement strand
ATCTTCTCTCGTTCATTAGAAAATTATCGAATCCGGAAAAAGAAATTGATGTAATATGGGTAAATGGAAATCATGATGAAGATTTATCTGAAATAATGTCACATCTTATCGGCATTGATGTTTATGAAGAATATATCTGGAATGAAAATGAAAAAATTTATTTGGCGATTCACGGTCATCAGTTTGACCGATTCTTAAATGAAAATGTTGTGGTTTCTAATGTTGCATCTTTTGTATATGATAAGATGCAAAGAATAAGTCCTCAAAAACAAATAATTCCAAGATTCGTAAAAAGGGCTTCTAAAAGTTGGTTGAGACTTTCTCATAAAGTCGCCGATGGTGCTATTGAATATGCAAAATCAAAAAATGCTGATTTTGTATTTTGTGGGCATACTCACCAGACACTATCTAAAGAAATTGATGGTGTGAAATATTACAATTCGGGATGTTGGACAGATATACCGAGTTCAATGATTACTATTAATAATCTCGGAGAAATTGAAATCGTTAATATTGATTGAAGTTTTTAAATTTACTCTTGTAACAAATTATAAATCATCTCGTAATTATACCTAATAAACATTACGTTCTTTCAAATTTAATTTCCCTTTGTTTTTAATTAGGAATCCGTCTTAAATTAAATTTTTGACGGATTTTTTTATTTAAATCTGTTCTTCAAGAGATTATCCATATCTCCATATTTTTTTAAGTAATCCTGATGACTTCTTTCTATAATTTCATACGCTTCATCTCTACCATATACATCCGTAATCTCAACATTTCTAGTTCCTTCTCTTCCTGGTTCTTCTTTATAAGTTAAAAAATAATGTTTTAGTCTGTTGATAAGAGATTTTGGACAATGGTCAATCTCATCCCAATATCCGAATAAATCATCCTGATGCATTACTGCAATAATCTTATCATCAGCTTCTCCTCCATCTATCATTCTCAAGCCACCAATTGGACAGGCAACTAAAAAAATATCAGAATGTGATATCGCTTTTTCAGTTAATACACAAATATCAAGTGGATCACCATCTCCAACTATGCCTGTTCTTCCGGATTTTTCCATACAAAATTCAGCAACACTATCTCCGCAATATGTCTGCGGTACAAACCCATACGGAGTTGGACATATATTGGAATATTTCTGAGGTCTGTCAACTTTTAAATATCCGCTTGCTTTATCAATTTCATATTTTACTGTATCTGTCGGAACTATTTCGATATAAGAATTAACAATTGCCGGAGATCTCTTCCCAATTTCAATCCCATGCCAAGGATGTGATTTCAATATCAACCGGATTGATTTCCAAATTTGTTCAAGTGTTTTATATTCTTCTTTTTCTTTCATATTTATAAACTTAATGCTTTTTTAATTAATTCTTCAGTGTTTAATAAACTACCATTATTTAATTTTAAAACTTCTCTTATTGCTTTTTCTGCTTCACTCCTTTGATAACCTAAATTTATCAAAGCATTTAATGCTTCATTTCTTATCAGATCTGAACCTGAAAGTTTGATTTCTTCTGTGTCTGATCGGGTATCAATATTCAATTTAAATATTTTATCTTTTAATGTCATTGAAATCAATTCAAGCTTTTTGGGACCTATCCCGGGAATTTTAAAATTTGAACTTCTCCCTGTAATTAATCCGACTAAATCTTCAAAATATACATTTGACAAAATATTATGTGCAACCTTTGTGCCGATTCCGTTTACACTAATTAATAATTTATAAATTTCTTTTTCCTTCTCATCATAAAAACCATATAGATTTAATACATTCTCTTTAACATCAAGATAAGTGAATAATGAAATTTCATCACCTTCTGATTTATTTAACTCTGAAATTTTTTTTGTAATGAATACCTGATAACCAACACCATTAACATCAATTATAAATTCAGCATTTTTTTTAAATAATATTTTCCCTTTTAAAAAAGAAATCATCTGATTATCCTTTCCGGATTTTGATCAATAAAATCTTTCCAGTTGCTTTTATTTTTACTCTGAGTTTTTGCTGAATAAATGTAATTTGTCATTGAAAAATAATGGCAAATTGCAACGGCAAGTGCATCTGTTGAGTCTATATATTCGGGATTTTTTTTAATATGTAAAATTTTTTTAACGAAATTCCTTACAACCTCTTTATTTGAAGCACCTGAACCTGATACCGATTGTTTAATTTCTCTCGGAGAATATTCAGAAATATTAAGTCTTGCATTTGCCGCTGAAATTATTGCTACACCTCTTGCCTGACCTATCTTTAATGTTGACTGTATATTCTTTCCGTAAAATGCTGTTTCAATTGCAAATTCTTGTGGAGTAAATTTTTTTATTTTCAAAGTGCAAATGTCATAAATTTTTTTTAACCTTTCCGGTAATGGAATTTTTGAACTGTTTAAAATTACATCAGTATCGACTAATCTCAAATTGCCACCTTCAATTTCTATAATTCCTATCCCTGTAACAATTGTGCCGGGATCAATACCGATTATTCTCATTATTCCTCCAATTCAATATCGGCATTCGAATATACATTTTGGACATCATCATTATCTTCAACTGATTCAATACATTTAATGACCGCTTTAGAATTTTCTCCCTGAACAGAAATTAAATCTTTAGCGACATATTGTAAAGATGCTTCTGAAATATTAACTCCCTTAGATTCCAAATGATTTTTTACAGCATAAAAATTTTCAAGCGCACATGAAATTTCAAAACCATCTTCCACTTCTTTAAGATCATCTGCCCCTGCATCGAGAACTATTTCCATTAATTCATCTTCCGTTTTTGATTTATCAGTTAACAGAATACCCTTTCTTTCAAACATCCATGCCACCGATCCTGACTCACCGAGATTTCCACCATTTTTAGAAATTATATGCCGAAGATCTGCAACTGTCCGATTTCTGTTATCTGTTACACACTCTATTATCATCGCTATTCCGTTTGGTGCATATGCTTCATAAGTTATTTCTTCATAAGTAACTCCTTCAAGTTCACCTGTCCCTTTTTTGATAGCCCTCGAAATATTATCTGCAGGCATATTAACCGCTTTAGCATTTGAAATCGCAAGTCTGAGTCTCGCATTTCCTTCAGGATCTCCGCCACCTTGTTTTGCAGCGAGAGTAATCTCTTTTGAAACTTTAGTAAATACTTTTCCTCTCGCGTTGTCTATGGCTGCTTTTTTTCTTTTAATGGTTGCCCACTTACTGTGTCCGCTCATATTTAATGTCTTTTATTTTTAATTGTATGCTTTTTTGTTTTTTCCATTCATTCATAGTAATTTCATAACATATATCACATGTCATTCCTTGTCTTAAATTATCGGCATGATTTTTACTGTTGAAAAATATTGCTTCATGTTTAACATCAGAATTTTCTTCGCTTAGAATAAATTTTAAAGTATCTTGTTTTAATTTTAAAGGTATTGAATCTATTATTACATTCTTGGAAAGAAATATAGGAACCGGATTTCCGGGACCAAATGGTTCGAAATGTTTCAGCATACTTGCTAAATAAATATTGATATCTTTCAGATTAATTGCATAATCAATTTCAATTTCATGAATCTTATTCTCTTCGGATATTTGTTCCGAAGTTAATTCATTAAAAGCATCTTTAAATTTTTTTATGTTTTCAAGTTCAATTTCTAAACCCGCGGCGTAATAATGTCCGCCATACTTGACAAGTAAATTTTCACATCTCTTCAATGCTTCATATACGTTAAAACCATTAATGCTCCTTGCACTTCCTTTGGCAACTCCATTAACAGTTGTTAATACTATGGACGGAACATGATATCTCTCAACTAATCTCGCCGCAACAATTCCGACAATCCCGGGATGCCAATTATCATTATGAAGAATAATAGAATTAAATTTTTCTTTTAAATTATTTTCGTCGCAATATTCATAAACAAAATCTGTAACAACTTTGTCAAGTTCTTTACGGCTCTCATTGTCTTTATTTAACGCAGTTACCATATTTTCTAATTCATCTATATCAAGTGATGTTAATAAATCTACAACTTTTTTTGCATCACCTAATCTACCTGCCGCATTTATTCTTGGAGCTATTGAAAAAACTATATTGTTTACAGAAAGTGTTTCCGGTTTAATTTTACTTTTTTCCATCAGAATTTTGAATGAAGGTCTGGGATTTTTTTTCAATAATTCCAATCCTTCTCTTACAAGTATTCTGTTTTCCCCCGTAATAGGAACAATATCAGATGCAGACGCAATTGCAACAAAATCAATTAAGCGTTCAGGAATTTCTGTTTTACCTAGTTTAAAACAAATCGCCTGAATCAATTTAAATGCAACACCGGTTCCACACAAAAATTTGTATTCATATTTATCATCTTTTTGTAATGGGTTTAAAATGGCGAATGCATCCGGTATTATCTCCGGCGGCTGATGGTGATCACAAATTATGAATTCAATACCTAATTCTTTTGCATATTTTATCTGTTCAACTGCTGTTATTCCGCAATCGATTGAGACAATTAATTTTATTCCTTCTTCATGTGCTTCATTTATGGCTTTATTTGAAATACCATATCCTTCTGTAATTCTATCAGGGATATAAATCTTTGGTTCTAAACCAAATTCCTTTAGAAAAAGATAAAACATTGAGACACCACATGTTCCGTCAACATCATAGTCACCCAATATCATTATTTTTTCTTTAGATTGGATAACTTCAATTAATTTATTTGAAGCAATTATGGAATCTTTTAATATAAAAGGATCTAATAAATTTTCTAAAGAAGGTTTAAAAAATTTTATTAATTGAGCATAATTAAATACTCCTCTGTTTGTTAGCAATCTGATGGCAGCATCCGGCAAATTTGTATTAACTAATTCGTCTTTTAATTTCTTTTCAGAATTCTCTTCTCCCGGATTGATTTGCTTTAATTTCCAATTTTTTTTCAAGGATAGTTATTTTTATTGTGCTCAAAGAGGGACTTGAACCCACACCCGGAATTCCGGACTGCACTCTGAATGCAGCGCGTCTGCCTATTTCGCCATTTGAGCTGTGTTTTACTTTATACATTTTTAGTTTTTTATAAATTAGTATATTAATTAAGTATTTTCAATTTACATTTTAAATGGTATTCAATGTTATAATTTCATTAATGCCTTTTTTAACTTGATAGTTTTTCGCTTAATTTCCAATTTGTCATTCATTCATTCTTTAAATTCTTGATATAAAACATCCATAATGTCAAAATTTAATGTAGTTATTTTTTTTGTTTATTTTTCATTTCTCTTAATAGTGTTCTATCTTAGTTTGTAAATAGGAAAAATTAAATCAGTGTTTATACAGGAATGGGCTTTTTTGTTGATACTAAACAAGAATCTTTTTATTTAGCAACTGAATTATTAAATGATTCTATACTTATATATAACTTTTAAATTATGAGAATCGTAAAATTTAATAAATCAATTATTTTACAATTTAGAATTTTAATCAATGATTAAAGTTAATAATCTTTCAAAATCTTTTAACGGAAATATTGCTATCAGCGATATTTCGTTTGAAATTAATTCCGGAAATATTTGCGGGTATATAGGAACTAACGGTGCAGGCAAAAGCACTACAGTCAAAATTCTAACCGGTGCTTTAGATTTTGATTCAGGCTCAGTGTTTGTTAATAATATTAATGTAAAATCTAATCCAATAGAAGTAAAAAAAATTATCGGATACGTACCTGAAAATGCAAATTTATTTAATTCACTTACTCCGGTTGAATATTTAACTTTTATCGGAAAAATATATGATATTCCTGATATTACATTGAAAAATAGAATTGATACTTTCGCTAATTTTTTCAAATTTCAGGAATTTTTGAATCAGTCTCTTGGAGTTTTATCAAAAGGAAACAGACAAAAAATTCTGATAACTTCGGCTCTGCTTCACAATCCTGATGTAATTTTTTTCGATGAACCTCTTAATGGTTTGGATGCGAATGCTATTTTTTCGTTTCAGGATTTGACATCCTTACTTTCAAAAAACGGAAAAACAATATTTTATTGTTCACATTTACTCGATATGATTGAAAAAATATCCGATAAAATTATTTTACTTGATAAAGGAAAAATAGTGGTTGATTCTCCCACGTCTGAATTAAAAAAATCTGACGGCTATAGCAATCTGGAAAATTTATTCAAAAGTTTAGATCAGACGGAAACAGAAAAAATTTCTTTTTCTGATTTATATAATTAAGAATTTAATCTGATTTGAAAATTCTTCTCTATTTAATTTTATTTGTTAACGTAAGTTTAACTACCGGATTTAGTCAGGTATTGATTCCTCCAGCCGATACTTTAGAAATAAGCAATAATATTAAAACAGATTTTAATAATGATATTAATGCTTCAAATCTTTTCAATTATATTAATTATAACAATTACATTTCTAACTTCAGAGTTGAGTTTAAAAATAGATATAACTCAAATGTCTCAAAGTTATCACAAAAATTCTTTAGAGATTATAATGAATCAAATTTTCATTTTAATTATGTAATTAATAAAAATTTTGAAACAGGTGCCGGGGTAATTTATAATTTATTTTCGGACGATAGGAATATAGG
>DOWN01000044.1:426-3406 GCA_003519545.1 Bacteroidota bacterium | reverse complement strand
GCGGTGGTTCATCCGTTGATGTATCTCCGGAAATTTTAAAAATTTTTTTATCGAAATATAACGGACAGGAAAAAATTATTATTACAGGTTCTGAAAATGATGAAACTTTTAATTCGAATTTATTATCGGGAATTAATAATGAAAAAATTATAAATTTAACAGGAAAATTAAATCTGAACGGGCTTGTTTCTTTAATTTCCGGATGTGAATTGATGATTGCTAATTCGACGGGACCTTTACATATCGCGGGAATGTTAAATAAACCTGTTATCGGATTTTATCCGGAAGAAATCCCGATGAATGAAAAAAGATGGGGACCGTTAAGTGATGAAAAATATATTTTAAGACCTCAAAAAATTACTGAAATTGAAATATTAAATACCTTAAATTTGTATAAATCCAAGAAACAATAATTCAGGAATATTGTTTAAATATAAAAAGACATATAGAACACTATGATTAAAACATTATTAACATTATTATTAACATTCATTTTTACAAATGTATATTCGCTCGATTCAAACTCGAATTTTCAGTTTAGAAAAATTGATCAACGGGCATTCACGACTGGTGAAAAACTTAAATTTGAAATCAATTACGGATTTGTTACAGCAGGTGAAGCCATTATGGAAATTTCACCGGTGCTTGGAAATGTAAACGGAAGACCTGTTTATGATATTTCAGTTTATGTAAATTCAACTTCGAGTTTTGACTGGGTTTATCAGGTGAGAGACAGATATAAAACTCTTATGGATAAAGACGGACTTTTCCCATGGAGATTTGAACAGCACATAAGAGAAGGAAATTACAAAAGAGATTTCGAGGCAATTTTTGACCATGTAAATCTTAAAGCAAAAGCATATACCGGAGATACTGAACCGAAAAAATTTGAAGGTGAATATGAAATTCCTATGTATGTTCAGGATGCATTGAGTGCTTTTTACCTTTCCAGAACATTTGACTATTCAGGAAAAAAAGTAGGCGACATTATCCAACTTCAGAATTTTTATAAAGATAAAGTTTATCCGCTTGATGTAAAATTTCTGGGAAGAGAAACTATAGATGTTCCTGCCGGTGAATTTAAATGTATTGTCGTTGAGCCTCTCGTGAGAGAAGGTGGATTATTCAAAAGTGACGGATCTATTATTGTTTGGATGACTGATGATGAAGTTAAAATGCCCGTAAGAGTTAAATCAAAAATCGTAATAGGGTCAATTGATGTTGACCTTGTTGAATATAGCGGAATTACAGGAAATTTATCCGCAAAAGTAAAATAAAACTTCGGACTAACCGGTGAAAATTTCAGAATTATTTTATTCTGTTCAAGGCGAAGGAAAGCGAACAGGCAATCCTTCGTTTTTTATTAGAACTAATCATTGCAATCTCAGATGTCAGTTTGCAAGCGGTAACTTGTGCGATACTTCATATACAAGTTGGTTTCCTGACAATGAATATAATCTCGGAGATATACCTATTGATGATATAATAAACGAATATCAGAATATAGGATGTGATGATGTAGTAATCACCGGAGGTGAGCCGACAATTTTTCCTCATGAACTCAGAATTCTGATTGAAAAACTCAGAGATGTCAGAGATAATTTACATATTACTCTCGAAACAAACGGAACAAACTTCGGAGATTATTTTAAAAATATTGATTTAATAAGTGTTAGCCCAAAATTAAGTTCTTCAACACCGTATAAAACCTCTTATGAAAAAATGCATGACAATTCACGTTTTAATAAAGATGCATTATTCAATATTAATCAGTTAAAAAATTACGGAATTATAGATGTCCAGTGGAAATTTGTTTTTTCAAGAAATGAAGACCTTGAAGAAATTTACAGATTAAAAGAATTGTTAAATCTTAAACATCAGGATATTTACCTGATGCCTGAAGGTATAAATAAAAAAGATTTGGAAAAAAACAGAGAACATATTATTGAAATTTGCAAAAACCATAATTTCAGATATTCAGACCGCCTGCATATTATTACATACGGTAATAAAAGGGGATTATAATTATTTCTTCAAAGTATTTTCCAGCCAGAACTCAAAATCAAAAGTAGAAAAAGCATTTCTCTCAAAAGGATCTTTCTTTAACTCTTTCATTTTCTTGAGTAAACTTCTCTTTTCAAATTCAATATTTTCATCCGATTGATCTTTTTCGATTTTTTTTATGTAATTGAGAATATAACTCTCAAGTTTAAATATTCTGTTATTCTTCTGGAAATATCTTTGAATAGAAGAGGTAAGGTATTTGAGATATTTAAAATTTCTTAACTCCGAGTGTATAAACAGATTAATAAGTTTAATATACCACTCCACATCTGCTCTGATATTTATTACTGGGCTGTTTAAAAGTTTGTTGGCATAGATTAACGCTTTTTCAAGTTCAGAAAAATTCATACAAACTCTAAGTATAGTATAGTTCAGTAATATTTCCATATTATAATCTAACTTTTCTTCAAAGTTTTTCAAATTTTTCTCAATGTCTTTTATCAAATGTAGAAACTCGTCTTTCTTATTTATCTTTCTGAGTTTCATCACCTCGAGAAGTGAGATTATAATATAAATATCAATTTCATTTACAATTGATTTATTTCTTAAAGTCTGCAACATTTTCACATACTTTTCAAATTCATTCATTTGATTAGTTCCCATCGTGAAAAATGTAAGATATGTAAGAGTGTCAATCCAGTAGTTATAAAGTTGATCCTCAAATGGTTTTGGATTCGATTTTATCAGGTTAAATCTTTTATATGCGTATAGATACATCTTAGATGGATCTCCCAGCAAATCAGCAATCAATTGCTGCACCATATAGAAATGTTCCTTTGCTCTTATGGAGAGTGCTTTGCTTTCATTTTGTATCAATGGATTAGACATAAGTTCATCTTTAAGAAACAATAATGATTTATCTCTGAATCTTCCTTTTGATCTGTAATAAGTTTCTATTTCAGAAATTAATTTTTGA
>DOWN01000044.1:0-356 GCA_003519545.1 Bacteroidota bacterium | reverse complement strand
TGAATAACCGCTTCAGAAGCAAAAATTTTTGTATCTGAACTATCGGGAATAATTTTTTTAATGATTAAAACTTTTTCAAGTTCTAAAAATTGCAGGTAATGATGAAATCTTTCATATTCAAATGCGGTTTTTTTTCCTAGTTTAATATTCTGAAAAAACTGTCTATATAGTGCTTTCTTAAATAAAATTTTACATTTATTAATTATCTCATTTAGTTTGAAATCTATGGAATTACTTCCGTGAAATGAAATTAAACTTTTGTTTATTAACTTGTATAAATAATTTTTTGTAAAAGTTAATTGTTTTATAAACTTCTCATTTTTGAATTTTTCCTTTATTCCTGCCTCGTCATAAAC
>DOWN01000212.1:4783-10478 GCA_003519545.1 Bacteroidota bacterium | reverse complement strand
CTTATGTATTTATAATAAACAAAAAATTTAATATCAAAATTAAACGGAATGATACACGATTAATACGAATGAAAAAAGAAAGGAGTTGCTCATTGAATTTACTGATTAATTCTAAAATGTATGAAATTATTTTATATTTCAATAGAAATATAAAGATTGAAAATTTTTTTTGGCGGGGTTATAAAAATTACATACTCAACAAATACTGAAACTTCATAAAAATCTGACGGTAAGATTCTTTATGAAAATTTGTGTTTCCTGCTCCGCTGAACTCTTCAAAGTAATGGGTAGAGCCGATATATAAAACTGTGAATGGATTCCATTTGTAACTGATTAACGGATCAATGTTGAATGAATTATCAAAACTATTATACTGGAATAACAAACGGCAAGAAAATTCCCTGTTGAACTGATATGAAAATGTATTGTTAATAACATATCCTGCAAATAATTTTCCGACACCGTTTTCATTTGATACATCTGAATATGAATATGAAAAATCATTCCTGATTCTGTCAATTGGTAAGAATGTAAAATAAAAATTAAAGTTCTGACCTGTGCCGACATATGGAACTGTGTTTCTCACAATATATTTTCCAACTGAATATCTACCGCCACCTCTAATAATTTTCAGTGAGTTGATATCAGTGCCAATGCTAAATCTTCTAACTTCACGTAAATTTTCATTTCTGTAAAATTCATTGTTGACAAATAAAAAATTCGGGTAAAGATAAATTCCGTTTGTGAATTCAATTGTATTAACCCATTCCATCCAAAGTTCTTTCATCTTCCCTTCCGTATCATGCATAACTCCCCCGATAATGCTTGGTGTATATTTTCTTATCGTTTTACCTTCAGGATAAAACGAATATCCATTTTCAAAAAATAATTCATAATAATCATTTCTTGACATAAACCCGTTGTCTTTTCTTGCCGTTGAGGGTTGATACGAAAACTCTTTATAGAAAAACCAGTTTCTTGAACTTCTGCTGATAGCGGCAAATCCTCCTACACCTGAAAACTCTTCTCCATCAAAGCGTGCGGTGTATTCACCGTTTTTTCCAAATCTGACATCACTATTAAATAAATTTGTGTCGTTTATTTCTTTTGTGTTATAACCGAGTATCTGCCCGATAAATAAATAATTCTGTTCAAACCTGTATCTCCAATCCAGACCTAAAACTCTATTATGTCCTGAAAAATCAAATGTCTTTGTGGTATCTCGTGTAAATTCTCTGTCGCTTGCTGTTAGGGCAATAAAATTTTCACTTCCTAAATCATATTTTATTCTGAAAATATTTGACAATGATTTTTGTTTACTCGGTATAATAAAAGATCTGTCACTCATAGGAATAATATAAGTTGTATTCTGATCATATGCAGTCATAAATCCGTAATCAAATTTTTCAGTTTTGCCTGTAATTTTACCTGCAAACAAAGGATTATTAATTGCTCTTGTATAAACTAAATTACCCGGACTTCTGAATGAATTAAATCCTTCCAAAAAGAATGGTCTTTTTTCCTGAAGGAATAATGCGAAAGGATTATTGGCATCAATAATCTGGGCATCGGCTTCTATCTGACTGAAATCAGGATTGAATGTGAAATCAAGAGTCATTGCTGAAGACAAGCCGTATTTAATAGAACCACCAAAATCAAATTTTTCAGAATTGCTTCCGAGGACAGGATTTGAATAATCATTTACTGTATATTGTTTTTTTCCTGAAACATATGGAAGAATTTCTAAATGATTACCGGATTTAATTTTTTTAATTCCTTTTAGGATACCCGCCTGCTCAAGAAAATTTGGGTTATCACGGGAAACAGAAGCCCAGTAAATTTCCTGTCTTGCTCCGCGGTATCTGTTTCTTAATAAATGTACACGCCAGATCTGTTCATCTTTCTCTTTGAACTTTAAAATTTTAAAAGGAATTCGTATTTCCGCAGTCCATCTGTCATCATAAATTTTTGTTTCCGCCTGCCAAATATAATCAGGGCTTGAATCTTCATTGTTTGCTGTCCAGAATAAATCTCCCTGAATACCATATGGATTAACATAAAATTCGTAACCTTGTTTTTGATCATTATATGTATCTATGAAAGGTCCTACCCAATCATCCTGATACATTCTGTCTCTTGTAGTCATTGATGCCCTGAGAGTTGACATATCTTCATAACAAATATAACCGAAATATATCGCATCATCATCATACGCAACATAAACTTTTGTTTCAACTTCGGGCTTAACATTATCTTTAGGGCTAATCTCAGTGAAGTTTTCTGCGATGACCGCATCTTTCCATTTTTCATCAGTTAAATTTCCGTCTATTATTATACTTCCATTTGGAACTCTCGGAATATTTAGTTCAGGTCTTACATTAGGTTTAAATTCACTCTCAGATTTTTTTGATGTGTCAGAAAAATTTGTTGAGTCTGAAACTGGAGATACAGATAATTCTTGAATATTTTCTTCAGAATTTTTTTCCGTATCAGTTTCATTATTATTTGCAAAGAGACTTGATGAATCCGGATTCCCACTATTATAGTGTGAAAAAAATAATTTTGAATTATCTCCGGTAACCGACGAAAAGAGATTATTTGTAATAAATAACAGAAATAAAAGAAAACAGGTAGTAATTTTCATTTGTCAATATAAATATATTATTTAAAATATTTACGTCAAGAATTTTAAATTGTTATCAAATTTTAACTAAAAAATGAAGATAATATAAACTAATATTGTACTTCTATTATCCATTGGAAGAAAAAATTTCAGCGATAAAATTTAAAGAGTTCAAACAATTCCTTATTGCAAGATTGTGCCTTGTTTTAGGTACACAAATGCAAGCGGTGATTGTTGGCTGGCAAATTTATGAAATTACGAAAGACCCTCTCTCATTAGGATTAATAGGGCTTGCCGAGGCAATTCCTTCCATAAGTGTTTCACTTTATGCAGGATTTATAGTTGACAGAAATTCACGAAAAAAAATTATTATGTCATCGGTGACTGTTTTACTTATCTGTTCAATTTTATTATTAATCATCGCGGCAGATATAAACAGTTTTATACTCGGTAATAAATTATTTTTGATTTATGCAGTGATTTTTTTGAGCGGAATAGCAAGAGGATTTATCAGTCCTGCAAATTTCGCATTTCTCTCACAGTTAGTTCCAAAAGAAGCATTGCCAAATGCGGTTTCATGGAGTTCATCTAATTGGCAGTTTGGAGCGGTGGCTGGACCTGCAATCGGTGGGCTAATATACGGTTTCTTTGGAGTTATTGCTGCTTATACTATTGATGTTGCTTTTATGATAATCGGATTGATTTTTTTCGCTGTTATTCCAAAAAAACCCGTTCCCGATTTTAAAAAAGAAGAAGGTATAGTTTCCAGCATAAAAGAAGGTCTAAAATTTGTTTTCAAGAATAAATTAATTTTACCTGCAATATCTCTTGATATGCTTGCGGTTTTATTTGGAGGAGCAACTGCTATTCTTCCTATTTTCGCGGGTGAGATTCTGAATGTAGGTGCTCAAGGTCTTGGAATATTACGTGCTGCTCCTGCTGTTGGGGCGGTGATTATGGGTTTGATAATGACTCGTGTATCGCTTGTTCATAATGCGGGCAGAAATCTTTTCATTACGGTATTTATGTTTGGAGTTTGTATGCTTATTTTTGGATTATCAAAAAGTTTTTATTTGAGTATAGTGGCATTACTTTTCAGCGGTGTGTTTGATCAGATTAGCGTAGTCATTCGTGGATCTGTAATTCAATTATTCACACCTGATAATATGAAAGGTCGCGTTTCATCGGTTGATCATATTTTTATCGGGTCATCAAATGAGATTGGTGCGTTTGAGTCCGGAGTGATGGCGAAATTAATGGGGACGGTGACAAGTGTTATTTTTAATTCCTGTATGACTTTAGGAGTTGTGACAATAATCGCATCAGTTTCAAAAAAATTAAGAAAACTGAAATTATGAATGTGAAAAAATTTCCGGGACCTGATAGGACATTTTTTGGAGCGAATGCTTCAAAAGATTTTTATTTCAATATTCTGGAATATTTATATGACCTTCAGAGTAAATATGGAGAAGCAGTCCATTTCAATGCGATGAAACACAGTATGTATCTAATAAGTGATGTTGATTTAGTTGAACAAATATTAGTTAAAAATCCAAATAAATTTTTAAAAGGAACTTCAGTTCAAAGATTAAAACTTATAATTGGAACAGGTTTAATTTCAAGTGAGGGTGAGATACACGACACACACAGGATGATGATGGCTTCAGATTTCAAAAAAAATAATGTTGTAAAATATTTTGGTTTTGTAAAAGATTCTGTTGAAAAGATGATTTCAATTTGGCAAGAAAATATAAAAAACGGGAAAGATAAAATTGAAATACATTCGGAGTCGGGAGATTTATATGTGGATGTTATTATGAGGTCTGTATTTTCAGAAGATTTAACTGATGAGATTACAGACACCGGAAAAACCCTGAACAGATTATTTTATAATGCTTCCCCTTTATTACTTGTTGCTCCGAGTTTATCCCTAAAACTTCCAATTCCTGAATCAATAAGATTTAAAAATACAAAATCAAAGTTTGATAAATTAATTAAACAAAAAATAAGTGAAAGAAAAAAATCCGGATTAAGAAAAAAAGATTTACTGGATACATTAATGTATTCAAAATCAAAATCAGGATATATGATGAGTGAAGATGCGATGTTCAATGAAGTGATTACATTTTTTCTTGCGGCGGCAGACACAACTTCAAAAACTTTAAGTTGGGTGATTTATCTTTTATCAAAAGATAAAAATTTATTTGAAAAAGTTGTTGAAGAATTAAAAACGATTTCTCCGGAAGTGGATTATGAAGAGTTTGATAAATTGCTATATACAAAATGTCTGATAGCGGAAGCATTAAGGTTATATCCGCCTGTATGGGCTATTTCCCGCTCTCCGGTAGAAAATATAATTTTAAATAATCTTGAATTTAAAAAAGACTCAACAATACTTATCTTTCCGTATTTCATACACAGAATGGAAAAATATTTCAAGAATGCGAATGATTGTATCCCTGAAAGGTGGCAGAACAAGGATAGTTATAAAATTCCAAAATATGCATATTTGCCGTTCGGAGCAGGACCGAGAGTTTGCCTTGGAGATAACTTTGCATGGATGGAATTATTTACCGCACTTGTTTATATATTCAGAAATTTTAATCTTAATTTAATTACTAAAAATGATCCGGGTTTATCTTCGACTATTACTTTAAAACCTAAGAGAGATATTATTTTAGAAATTTCAAATAAATGAAAAAAGATAAATTAAATATTCTGCGAAGGGCTGTAAAAGATTTAATGTATATCAGCAAGAAGAAAGATAATGTATTTATATGGGGAACATTTGAAATATTGAATTATCAGGATATAAAAAAAGATTCTTCGTTATATGCTTATTTATTATTCTGTTATATAAAAACAGTTGAAGAGTATAAAGAATATATTAACGCATATATAAATTCAAAAGAAGAAAAAATAATTTTTGATGAAATTGATTTGGCAATATCAGTTGAAAAAGAATTTCAGGATGAAAAAATTCCTTTGATTTACATAATAAGAGATGCCGGAAAAAAATCACTTAAAGAAATAAATGAGGAATTGAAAAGGGCGAAAGAATCAGGAGTGAAT
>DOWN01000212.1:0-4719 GCA_003519545.1 Bacteroidota bacterium | reverse complement strand
GAAAGAATCAGGAGTGAATGATTTAATAAATTATGAGTCAATGTCCTTTTATAAAAAGCCGGAATGGATAAGAAAACTTGGGTGGAATAATATTTTGAAAAATCCCGAAAGGTTCAGACAATATCTCGGAACGACAGCAATGACAACACTTCACAATGCAGGGAATTCTGAGATATTTGCTATACCTGCAAGCCCATATACATGCACATTAACCGTTGGTTCTGTGACAGGTGATGAAACTTCAAAGAAAATTAATATCTCCCTGACGTTCGATCATAATTTGATAGACGGTGTACCGTCAGTGAAAATTTTTGAAAAATTTAAAGAGAATGTTAACGCACTTTGTTACGGCGGCTGATACTACCGCCGTACTACTAAAGTGCCGGTTGATATTTTAAATCAACCGTTAGCCAATAAAGGAGGGAGTGAGAAAACTAAAACTAAATTACAACTAAATTAAAAAACAATCTTAATCGAGATTAAAAATCCCAGTGCAACATTTCAGTAGTTGCAAATAAATGTGAATTATTTTCTATCACAGGAATTGAAATGGAGAAAATTGAACCCACACCTAATTTACTTTCAACTTTAATTTCGCCGTGTAAAAGTTCAACAAGTCTTTTTGCGATAGTGAGACCTAAACCTGTACCTTCAAAAAATCTGTTATAACCTTCACTTAACTGTCTGAATTCATCAAAGATTAGTTTTTGCTGAACTTCATCCATACCGATACCCGTATCAATGACTTTTACAACACAATACTTTTTATCAAATTTTTCTTCAGAAGTTACTTTGATATTCACTGAACCTTCATTTGTAAATTTAAAAGCATTAGAAACAAGGTTAGTGATAATCACTTCAAAGATTTTTTTATCAATATTACTGAACAGATTTTCTTCCGTAACTTTTAAATCAAAGTTTAGATGAGAATTTCTGTGAACAAAATATAACTCTTCAAAAATTTTATGAATATATGAGGAAACGTTTACAGATTCAAAACTAACTTCAATATTTCCGGAATCCAGATTGTTCATATAAAACATAAGATTAAGAGTTTCCATAAGTCTGTTACTGCTGTTTAAAATGTTTTCTGTCATATCTTTGTAATCCGTATTTTTTAAATCGTTATTTAATAATTCTGCAAAACCCATTATACCTGTAAGAGGAGTTCTAATTTCGTGACTCATCATCGAAATGAAATTAGATTTCAGTTTGTTTAATTCTTCGGCTTGTCTTTTTGCTTTCATCATATCCGCTTCAGCCTGTTTTCTCAATGAAATGTCCCGCTGAATCATAATGTAATTTACAACTTTTCCGTTTGAATCATTTCTGATAACAGGACTGATTGAAATCTCGGAGAAAAATTCATTTCCGCATTTTCTTTTTAAAATCGCTTCAATTTTATTTGTATTATTTTTTAAAATATTTTCTGAAATAATATTAAACAAACATTTTGATTTATCTTTAAATCCGTATCTGATGCTTAAATCATCAAGATGTTCATTTATTACTTCTTCATGTTTAATTCCGATTAGATTTTCAAACCCTGCATTTACATATAACACTTTTGGAAATTTTCCGTTATTCTCAGCATCTGTTATGATTATAGATTCATCTATATTTCTAACCGCCTGCTCGAGAATATCCAGTTTATCAACTGCTTCTTTTAATTTTGTAATTTCAACTGCAATACCTAATATATATGTAGGGTCTCCATATTCATCTCTTTCAAAAACTACATCTCTGCTTTTAAGCCAGATGTATTCTCCGTCTTTTTTTCTGATTCTGTAAATTGATCTGACTGATTCTCCGTCTCTGGCATTATATAATTTTTCAATGCTTTCCGCAATGTTTGGAAAATCATCCTGATGTATTAATTCCGTGAAAAATTTATAGCCAAATTCTCTGATTTCTTCGGGAGTGTATCCTGTTAAATCAAAGATTTTGTTGTTCACGAAAGCATTTTTTTGATTTACAAAATCATAAATATAAATTAATGAATCGGTTGAATCTAATATTTTTTTGGGAAGAGATTTTGAACGTGCAAGCTCATTGAATCTTGTCTCTAATTTTTTATTTTTGTCTGTCAAGTATATTGTCCTCACTTAATACTAATTTGTTAATCTAATTTAACTAAAATAGAATTTATTACATATAATACTTAATGTGATAATAGTGTCATAAAAAATATTACATAAAATGCAATACAATAATTTAAATAGTTTGAATACAGAGATTAAAACGGGTTTAATATAAAAAAAAGATTTTACTTAAATTAATAAATGTTTTAGCGGATGTAATATTTAAAAAAATAAAATTTGTGGATTTATATTTTGGAGAGAAAAATATTTAGAAATTATCAATCAGACATTTCATCAAAATTGGATGTGCTAAAGTAAACTTTTGGAATCTTAACTCTTATCTCTGTACCTTTTCCATTTTCTGTTTTCATTTCAAGTTCACCGTTAACTAATTTTGCCCGTTCTTTAATTCCTGTGAGCCCAATTCCCTTTCCTCCGGTGCTTCCATCTTGCCCCATACCAATTCCATTATCTTTAACTGTTAAAATCAAAAATTCATTTTCATCAAGCAGGTTAATTTCAACCTCAGATGCGTTTGAGTGTCTGGCAACATTTGTGAGTGATTCTTGCAAAATTCTGAAAATTGCGATTTCAATTTTTTCATTATATCTTTTTGAATTATTTTCAATTTGATATTTCTGAATTACTTTAATTTTAAAAATTTTCTCAAAATCTTCCGCATACCATTTAATTGAATCAATCAAACCTAATTTTTCTAATATACCCGGTCTGAGTTCAGTTGCAATTCTTCTTATAGTTTTAATTGTTTCTTCACTTATACGCAGCATATCTTTTATTTCAGATTTGCTTTCATTGTATAAACTATCACTGATTTCACTTTTTCTGTTTTCAATCATTTTTTCAAAAAACGTTATATCCATTTTGAGAGCAGTTAGCTGCTGACCGAGTTCATCATGAATTTCACGTGAAATATTAAGTCTCTCTTCTTCCCTTATTTGCATTAGGTTCTGAGTAAGTGTTGTGAGTTTTTTATTAATTTCTCTGATCTCAACTTCCGCTTCTTTTTGTTTGGTTACATCATTAAAATAAACCAAAGCACCTTTTATATTTTCTTCATTATATGGCACTGCCATAACTTCTGCTAAAATTACTTTGCCATCCGCACGTATCATTTTTTCAAGAATAACCGGAACTGATTTATTTTCATTTAAAATTTTAATTCGTTCTTTAATTATATTATGAAAATCTTTATGGAAAAAACTCCAGATTTCTTTTCCTTTAACATCTTCAAGGTTTTCGATTTTCAGGATTTCCATTCCTGACTTATTCATATATTCAATCAAACCTTCATTAACTATATATTTACCTATCGGAGAGGATTCTACTACGAGTCTAAAACGGTCAAGCAAAAATTTAATTTTGTTTCTTTGTTTTTCCCTTTCGCTGATATCTTTAATAGAGAAGACTGCAAACTCTTTTCCTTTGAATTCAAACAAACTTGCGTTAACTTCCACAGGAAATTCAGATTTATCTTTTTTGAGATGAATAGTTTCATAAGTTTTAAAATCAATATTTCTGATATGCTCATAATTATTTTTTATATTTTCATCAATCTTCGCTCTTAGATTAATTAATGGGGTATTTATAAATTCTTCTTTGGTGTAACCATATACTTCAATAGCCTTTTTATTACAATCAATTATTTTAATTTCGTCATTACCAATAAAGATACACTCCTGAGCACTGTTAAAAATAGATTTCCAAATTGACTCAGCATATTTTAACTCTTCCTCAAGTTTATCTCTTTTATTAGAATAATCTCTAATTAAAAAGAATAAAATGAGAGCCGTAATAAAAATAAAAAACCATCCTTTGAAAATTTCAAATTCAAGAATTCTTGTTTTGTCTTCTATAACTGAGTGTAATATTGTATCAGAAAAGAATATCCAGAGGACTCCGAATATTGCATAGATAAGAGAAATTCGTAAAGGTGCGGATATTTTCATCCGTAATTAGATTAATAAGGTTATACTTTCATCATCAGAATACGAAGAGATTATATACCAACTTAAGTTCAGTAGCAAATAAAGTTCATCGGAAGGAATTTCTTTTTCATTAAAATAAGCAAATCCATCCGATCCCCTTTTATTAAAATTTGGAATTGTTCTTAAAATCAATTTTTTATTTATATCTTTAAAACCGTATTCCTGTCTCCAGAGGTTTGTGTTTGAGAAATAATATTTGTGACCGTTTTTAAGAATTAATTCCGAATCATTTGTCCAACTGAAATTTAAATGTCCAATATCAAAAGGTTCATTAAACTTTCTGATTGTGATAACAGGTTTGAAAAAACCTGCACGTTTAAAAGTCCATTTACCATATTGACAACTTGCTTCAGCCAATGTTCCGGTATCTTTAAGCCAAATGATAGTTGAAAAAACTTTTTTATCGTCTTTTAATTCATAAATTCTTTTGCCGGAATTGTTTTTATACCAGCTTAATTTTTCCGAAAATTCCGAAGTTTCGTTTTTCATACTGTGAGAGTTGTAAAATATAATTAGATTTTAAGTTTAAATATATATAATTATTTTAATTTAATTGTAAAATTATGAAAAATATTTTATTTCCAACAGATTTTTCAGAGGCATCTCTGAATTCAAGAGATTTTTGCATTGAA
>DOWN01000009.1:435-2713 GCA_003519545.1 Bacteroidota bacterium | reverse complement strand
AGGTTTGATTCCATTAATAATTTCTTTAATAAAAATAACTGAAGCAAAACTACTTAATAGAAAAGACAATGATATTACTAATATAACAGCAGGAGAAATGAAACCGAGACCGGCGGCTAACATTCCTTGAATTCCTGCTTTGTGGTATCCTATATGTAAAGCAACTTCCGTTGAGTTTGGTCCGGGAATTAAATTTGACATTGAAATGAAATTAAGATATTCATCCTTTGTCATCCACTTTTTTTTATCAACAAGTTCCCTATCCATAAGAGCGATATGAGCCACAGGACCTCCAAAAGATAAGAGACCTAATTTTAAAAAAGTGAAAAATAATTCTTTTAATCCGGGATTCAATTTTTTGGTCTGCTAAAAAGTTTGTAATCCAAAGACCAATAACCACCACCTTTGATTAGAAGAAATATTATACCGATTAACATGCTCCAGTCGTTTCTGCTTGCGTGCAACATTTCCCAAATACCGCTTTCCATTAAAATTTTTATTTTTGTAGAAGTGATAGCAACTATCATTATTATTAATAGAGGAATTGAAGCAAATCTTGTAAGAAATCCGACCAAGACGAAAAGTCCGCAAAGAATTTCAAAAGTTCCTACGAAAGGTCCTAAGAATTCAGGATTTGGCAGACCGATTTTTTCAAAGCGACCTGTTCCGAGTTTTGAAGCAAAAATGAATTTTTGGATACCTTCAGAAATAAATACAAGACCGGTCATAATTCTTATGAGAATGGTAACTTTTAAATCATCGGTATTTAAAAATTTTTTAATCATTTTTTTGTATATTTTAAAATACAAAAATTGCGATTGATTAAAAATGAAACAAACAAAAAAGCCCGCCCCCGGGGATAAGGGACAGGCTTTGAAATAAAAGGGTTTTAAATTTTATTAAATTTTTTCTGCTATCTGATGAATATGCTCATGATCAGTTCCACAACATCCGCCAAAAACATTTATGTGAGGAAACATTTTGTGCAGTTCTGAATAATGAGAAGATAACTCATCCAAATCACCTCTGTCTAATTCAGTGGATTCATCAAGCTCAGCATGAGATTTTTTTGAAGCATTTGCTCTGATTCCTTTAATTCTTGAAATCCAATCTTCGTTTTCTTTAGTATTCAGTTCATTCATAAAATGAGTTGTGTGAGCACAGTTAATCATATAATAAGCCGGGTAACCTTCAGTCATTTCATCAGTTATTTTGATTGCTTCTTTTAGAGTATGACCATCAGGTAATTTTCCGTCAGTTTCTACTGTGAAAGAAATAGCAACAGGAATGTTATTATTTTTTGCGGCTAAAGCAATTCCTACAGCTTCTTCAAGATAGTTCATAGTAATTGCAGTAACCATATCAGCATTAGTTTCAGAATAAAGTTTAATCTGTGCATTGTGATATTCGAGTGCTTCAGCAAAAGTCATTTTATTTTCTGCTTTGTAACCGTCACCTCTTGGACCAATGCAACCACTGATAACCATTTTTGAATCTTCATCTTCAAACTGATTTCGCAAATTTTCCATTAAAGAAATTGCTTTTTTGTTTAAGATCTCAAATGAATTTGGAGCATACTCAAGTTTTTCAATCCAGTCTTTGCTTGATCTCCAAGTTGGACTTTCAAGAATGAAATTAGTTTTAAATTTTTTTGCAATTTTTATGTAGTCAACATAATAGTTAATCAATGCCTCGTATCCCTCTTGAGAGTTAAGCAAATCAATCGAAGCAAAATAAGGAAGATCAATTCCTTTTAAGAAAATCATTGTAGTTTCTAATCCACCATCAGACAAAAATATTTCATCTGACAATTGTGGAAGATTGTCTCTGTATTTGGTCATTTGTTTTTATTTAGTTTGAGTTTTTTCGGGAGTTGTTTTTATTTACGGAGGAAATTTAAAAAAGTTACTTTGAGGGGGGGGGAGTGGTTAGGGGGACGGGATTCACCACGAATTACCACGAATTAAACGAATTGCACGAATGATCGGAAAGTATGAAAGGAGATTGCGGGTCAAGCCTGCAATGACAAAGGGTAATAAAAATCTTCACCACGAATCCACACGAATTGAACGAATTGCACGAATGATCGGAAAGTATAAATGGAGATTGCGGGTTCCCGATACATCGGGACAGGCAGGGATAAACTGAGCCCGCAATGACAGGATGGTAATTAACTTGTCATTCTGAGGGAACTTGTGACCGAAGAATCTCAGATTAAATATTATGACAAAACAAGAGATCCTTCACCCAATAAAAGGCATCGGGTTCAGGATGACAA
>DOWN01000009.1:0-308 GCA_003519545.1 Bacteroidota bacterium | reverse complement strand
AAGGCATCGGGTTCAGGATGACAAAGTGATATAAAATTTTTCATCTCGAATTACACGAATTTTAAAATTCAAATTTAGAGAAATAAGTATTTTTAAATTAAATTATTGGATTTTAAAATTAACTTTAAGGTTTCAATGTCGGATAAATTAGTTGAATCAATTTTTTTTACAAAAGATGGGAATAATTCTTTATTTAATTCATTATTAACTATATCAACTCTTTTTTTCATTTGGTTTTCGGGGATTCTCATTTTGTCTCTTCTGTGGTTTTCATTAATTGCACAATATAAATATACAAATGATATATC
>DOWN01000031.1 GCA_003519545.1 Bacteroidota bacterium | reverse complement strand
CGAACAGATTAAGCTTCACTAACAGTGAATATCCTGTTATAAATGGAAAAATTAAAATAAGAATATTAGAAGTTTTACTTGATGTTTATGATAATTGGGAAAAACAATTAAAAGATTTGAATGAAGATTTTTATCTGAAAATCTGGATTGCGGAACCCCGATTTAATGAAACTCAAGTAGTATGTGCCATTCGAGATAGAATAGACTATTATAATAATATTTTTCATAAAACAGAAAAAAAGATTAATATTATCTCCGGAAATTATGGAAAACTGAAAAATAGAATAGATCAGTTTAAATGGGAATCATATTTTGATTATGACATATACGAAAACGAAGAAACTCAAGAATTAAATTACAAAAAGAGAGGAATTTTATTTATCGGTGATAAGAATAAATAATAAAAAAAATGATACTAAGTATTTCAACAAGCCATAAGCCGACTTCTGATTTAGGATATATTTTTCATAAACATCCGGATAAATTTCAATCATTCAATTTCTCTGCCGGGAAATATCATATTTTTTATCCTGAACTAAATAATGATAAAGCAACTATTTGTTTATTGCTTGATATTGATCCTATAGAAATTGTAAAAATATTACGAAACAATACTCCCGATGGATTTCCTCTCGGTGATTATGTAAATGACAGACCTTACGTTGCTTCATCTTTTATGAGTGTTGCAATTGCAAAAGGTTTTTCATCCGCTATTAAAGGGAAATGCAAAGAAAAACCCGAACTCGTTAATACGAAATTGCCCTTTGAAGTTTTTATCACTTCCCTTCCCTCTCCCAAAGGTGGCGAAATTTTAATCAGAAAATTATTTGAACCTTTAGGTTATCAACTTGAAATAGAAAGACAAACTTTAGATTTAAAATTTCCTGAATGGGGTATGAGTAAATATTATAATGTAAAATTAAAAAATACATTAACAACAAAAGAATTGCTTTCTCATTTGTATTTATTGATACCTGTTTTAGATTTTGATAAACATTATTTTATCAGTGATGATGAAATTGAAAAGTTAATAGATAAAGGCACAACTTGGCTTAATATTCATCCTGAAAAAGAACAAATTATCAGACGATATTTAATAAATTTAAATTCTTTAACCTCTAAAGCTCTTGAACGAATAAGTGATAATGAAATTTTAAATAATGAAACTGAAAAAATCTCAATAAAAGATGTAACCGAACAAAAAAAAGAAACACTTCATATCAAAAGAATTAATACTGTTGTTGATAAATTAATTGAATCAGGAGCGAAAACTATTTTGGATTTAGGTTGTGGTGAAGGTAAACTCATAAAACAACTATTGAAACATAAACAGTTTAATAAAATAACAGGTATGGATGTATCTTATAATGAGTTATTAAAAGCAAAAGAGAGATTAAATTATAACGATCTTCCTCCAAAACAAAAAGAAAGAATAAATTTAATTCACGGTTCTCTTACTTATCGTGATAAAAGACTTGAAGGATATGATGCCGCTGCATTGATTGAGGTAATAGAACATTTGGAATTAAGCAGATTAAAATCAATGGAAAGAGTTTTATTTGAATTTGCAAAACCTAAGTTAATTATAATCACAACTCCTAACAAAGAATATAATTCAATTTGGGAAAAGTTAGATTCTATTGATATGCGACATAAAGATCACAGATTTGAATGGACTCGTTCTGAATTTTTAAATTGGTCTATAAATATTTCAAAAACATATAACTATAACTCAGAAATATTCCCTATTGGTGAAGAAATAGAAAATATTGGTGCACCTACTCAAATGGCAATTTTTAAATATGGAAATTAGAATACCTGAAATATCTCTCGTTGTTCTCATTGGTGTTTCCGGTTCGGGGAAAAGCAGCTTTGCTAAAAAATTATTTAAGAAAACTGAAGTTATATCTTCTGATTATTGCAGAGCATTAATTTCTGATGATGAAACAAATCAAAAAGTTACTACTGATGCTTTTGAATTATTATATTTTATTGCGGGTAAAAGGTTAAAAGATGCAAAGTTAACCGTTATTGACGCTACTAATGTTCAAAAAGAATCCCGGAAAGGACTGATAAACTTAGCACGAACATACCATTGCATTCCTGTTGCTATAGTTTTGGATATTCCTGAAAAAATATGTGAAGATAGAAATAAAAACCGAGCCGATAGAAATATTAGCAACCATATCATTAGAAAACAATCCCGTGATTTAAAAAGGTCTATCAAAGATTTAAATAAAGAAGGATTCAGAAAAGTATATGTATTAAAATCCGAAGAAGAAATAAATTCTGTTAACGAAATAATTCTTGAAAAACTTTATAATAATAAAAAAGATGAAACCGGACCTTTTGATATAATTGGTGATATTCACGGTTGTTACACTGAATTAGAAGAACTTCTTATCAAGCTTGGTTATAAAATAAATACTGTAAGTCCGAATGAAACGAATTATGGATTTGAATTAATATCACCTGAAAATAGAAAAGTAATATTTGTTGGTGATCTGGTTGACAGAGGTCCCGATTCACCAAAGGTTTTAAAATTAGTTATGAGTATGGTTAATTCAGGAATTGCGTATTGCGTTCAAGGGAATCATGATTTTAAATTACAAAAATATTTATCAGGTAAAAAAGTTCAATTAAAAAATGGTTTAGATATAACAGCTCAACAGCTTGAGTCTGAAACAAATGAATTTAAAAAAAATGTAGAACAATTCCTTTATAATCTGATTAGTCATTATGTATTTGATAACGGTAAATTAGTTGTGGCACACGCCGGAATAAAAGAAGAAATGCAAGGCAGAGGTTCAGGAGCAGTAAGAACATTTTGTCTATATGGAGAAACTACAGGTGAAACAGATGAATTCGGATTGCCTGTCAGATATAATTGGGCAAAAGAATACAGAGGCAATGCTAAAGTTGTTTATGGACATACACCAGTAACTTCCGCTGAATGGATAAATAACACAATAGATATTGATACCGGTTGTGTCTTTGGTGGAAAATTAACTGCACTTAGATATCCCGAAGAAGAATTAATCTCAGTAAATGCAAAAAAAGTATATTATGAACCGCTTAAGAAAATAGAAAATCCGGATACCGAACATAAAATTACAAATCAACAAGAATATGATGATTTATTAGAAATTGAAGATGTAACCGGAAAAAGAATTATTCAAACTCGATTAAAAAATAATATTACAATAAAGGAAGAAAACTCCATTGCTGCATTAGAAGTAATGAGCAGATTTGCAATCAATCCAAAATGGCTAATTTACCTTCCTCCTACTATGTCTCCATGTAAAACGAGTTCATTAGATGAATATCTCGAACATCCTCAGGAAGCAATAGATTATTATAAAGAAAGAGGAGTTAAAGAAATTGTTTGCGAAGAGAAACATATGGGATCAAGAGCAATTTTTATAATCTGTAAAGATGAAAAAACGGTAAAGGAAAGATTTGGAATTTTAAACGAAGGTATCGGAGTTTGTTATACAAGAACAGGAAGAAAATTTTTTAATGATGATAAATTAGAAATTGAATTTATTAATCGTATAAATTCATGTTTAACAAATTCTAATTTTTGGCAAAAATTTAATTCCGATTGGGTTTGTATAGATGCTGAAATTATGCCATGGTCAGCAAAAGCACAGGAATTATTAAAATCTCAATATGCATCCGTTGGTTCTGCTGGGAAATCATCTCTTTCAGAAGTTATAATTCAATTAAAAAAAGCGAGTGAGAGAAATATTTTAGACATAAATAATTATTTAGAGCATTATCAAAATAAATTTAACTCAATAAATAAATTTATAAATGCTTATCAAAACTATTGTTGGTCAGTTTTATCAATAAATGATTATCGGGTTGCTCCATTTCATATTTTAGCTACTGAAGGTAAAATTCATACGGATAAAAATCACATCTGGCATATGGAAAATATATCGGATATTTGTAATTATGATACCGATTTGCTACAGATGACAAATTATCAAAGTGTTCCGTTAGATGATCAATCAAAAATTGATAAAGTAATCGATTGGTGGATAAGTATGACTAATAACGGCGGAGAAGGTATGGTAGTGAAACCATTTGATTTTATTTCTTCAGGTAAAAATGGATTAATTCAACCGGCAGTGAAATGCAGGGGACGTGAATATTTAAGAATCATCTATGGACCTGAATATGATTCTCCGGAAAATATGAAAAGATTAAAATCAAGAAATACATCCCGTAAACAATCATTGGCTTTAAAAGAATTTGCATTAAGTATAGAAGCATTGGAAAGATTTATAAGAAAAGAACCATTAAGAAGAATTCATGAAAGTGTTTTTGGAATATTAGCATTGGAAAGTGAAGAGATTGATCCCCGTTTATAATTTTGTTAATTAATAATTAACTTTAAAATTAAATTCCCGTATATCAGTTATAATTCCTATCAAAAAATATTTTATAAAATCTAAAAATTAAAATTTAAAGTTTAATATGAGTGATGTAATGAATAACAAAATGAAAGCTGCTTTGTGTTTGGGATATGGTACTCCCGATGTTTTGGAAATTAAATTGATTGATAAACCCATTCCAAAAGATGATGAATTATTAGTTAAGGTCTATGCTTCGGCGGTGAATTCCGGCGATGTTAAAGTCAGAACTCTTGATGTAAACCCTCTTATGAAGTTTGTTATGAGATTTGTTCTCGGATTTTCTAAACCCCGTAATCCTGTTTTGGGTACCGTTTTTTCAGGTGTCGTTGAAAGTATCGGAAATAATGTAAAGAATTTTAAAATTGGCGATGAAGTCTTTGGAATGACCGGTTTTAAATTTGGAACCCATGCCGAATATTTAACTATTTCTGAAAATCATACCGTAACTCATAAACCTCTTAACGCTTCCTTTAATGAATCCGCTGCAATTATTTTCGGCGGGCAAACTGCTCATTTCTTTTTGCATAAGGCGAAGATAAATGAATTAATAAATCCTGAAATACTGATTTATGGAGGCTCCGGCTCTATCGGTGTTGCGGCTATTCAAATTGCAAAATATTACAATGCTGATTTTACCGTTGTTTGCGGTTCATCAGGCGAAAGTTTAGTGAAAAGTTTAGGTGCAAAAAATATAATTTTATATGACAATGAAGATTATAAAAAAACTTCCGCTAAGTATGATATAATTTTTGATGCCGTCGGAAAAATTACAAAAAATGAATGTAAACATTTATTAAATGATAACGGTAAATTTTTAACAGTCGGAGGTATGGACTACGCATCTGAAAAAACTGAACAGTTATTATTTTTAAAAAAACTTTTTGAAGCCGGAAAATATAACGCCGTGATAGACAAAGTATTTAAATTAGATGAAATCAAAGAAGCCCATAAATATGTCTCCACCGGACGAAAAAAAGGAAACGTAGTGATAGAGGTGGCGAACTGAATTAAAATCATTTTTTAGTTTACAAATTCGCAGGAGTCCTTTTCAAGAGACTCCTTCGGGAGAGAGCGAGATTCCTTCGAAAGAGAAGAATGCTATTAATAAATTGACAACAGTCATTTTCGAATAATCCCGTTTTATCGGGATGCAAATCCCCTATTATCTCGTGTATTGACACTAAAAATTAATTGTTTTAATTTGTAATAGCATAAACTAAGTTACCCTGAAATGCCGAAACTAAATAAATATTTACAAAAATGAAAAACTCAATAAAAACTTTAACTCTGTGTTTTATATTGTTTTCCGCCTCCCAACTCGCTTTTTCACAAACAGTAACACAGGAGTGGGTGGCTAAATATAGCGGACCATTATTGGGATTCAGTTTCTGTCAAGAGATGGTTATTGATAGTGTAGGCAATGTTCATATAGTTGGTACAAGTAAAGGAATGAACACAGATTATGATATTATAACTATAAAATATAACTCAAATGGAGTTTTACTTTGGGATGCAAGATATAATGGGAATAATAATACATATGATGTAGCCACTGATATAGAAATTGATAGAAATGGTAACTTATACGTTACAGGGTTAATTCAAGATACCAACGGCAGAAAATTGGTTACCATTAAATACGATAATGATGGAATTCAGCAGTGGATAACAACATACGATACCGGATCAATAGGAAATTCATTTAAAATTAAGACTTGCAATTCCGGCAATATTTATATTTCCGGAGATTTCAGAGATTTAAGTGAAAAACAAAAGTTAATTACTTTAAAATATAATTCTAACGGCAATCTTGAATGGTCAAAAATATTTGATAGAACCAATAACAATGGTCAAAATAGTTTTGGAGACATAGATTTAGATAAATCAGGAAATGTATATATAACTTCAACTTCTAATACCGGTTTGTATGATTATAATGCAACAACAATAAAATATGACCCATTCGGTAATATTGCATGGGTTGTAGATTATGATAATCCGTTATTTTATTTAAATATTTCAAAAGAAATAAAAATTGATAAATATAATAATGTTTTCATTACAGGATGGACAGATTTTAATAACGAAAATACTAATTTTTTTACCATAAAATATGATTCAAATGGTGTTAACCAATGGATTTGTCTATATGACAAAACTTTTGAACGTAATGAAAGAGCATTTAATTTAATGATTGATACGAATGGAAATGCTTATGTTATTGGAGAAAGTTGGTCAAAAGAGTCTTATTATGATATTGTTACTATTCGATATGGTCAAACCGGTAATGAGAATTGGGTTAATAAATATAGCACAATGAAAGATCAGAGTGAATGGCCAACGGGAATAACGATTGATAAAAATAATGATGTATATGTCATTGGAACTGTGGGTAATATCAGTGAAGATAATAGAGATTTTGTTACTATTAAATATAGTTCAGACGGAAATTTAAAATGGATTAAAAAATTTACAAATAATGATAATATATGGGGTAAACCGAAAAAAATACTAACAGATGAAGTTGGAAACATTTTCATTGCCGGGAATATTGATAGTAATGGATCGAGTGAAACAAGTAATATTGTTTTAATAAAATACTCTCAATCAGTTGGTATTCAAAATTTATCTAATGAAATTCCTAATAAGTTTTTGTTAATGCAAAATTATCCTAATCCGTTTAATCCTTCAACTACAATTAAATTTGATATTCAAAAACAAGGATTTGTAACTTTGAAAGTTTATGATATGCTCGGGAAAGAAGTCTCGACTCTTGTTAATGAGTCATTAAGTCCGGGAACATATAAAGCAGACTTTACTGCCGAAGGTCTTACAAGCGGAGTTTATTTCTATCGTCTTATAACAGATGATTTCTCTGATGTCAAAAGAATGCTGTTAATAAAATAACGACAGTTGTTTTATTAATAGTCCAGATTAATCGGGATGCGATTTGTATTTTTGAAAACTTAATTAATTGCAATTTTATTGAATTAAAAACAAAATAATTATTAACAAATTTATTAAAATGAAAATCCTTTATAAAACAATAATTCTCTTATTCATATTTTTATTTTCCTCAAACATAACTCATTCACAATCTGTTACTCAGGAATGGGTAGCGAAATATAACGGTTTTGGATATGGTAATAATATAGCAACCGATGTTGAGGTAGATAGTGATGGAAATATTTATGTTACAGGATATAGTTTAGGAAATGGCACGGGCTTAGATTTTGCAACAATAAAATATAATCCTAATGGCTTACAATTATGGGTTGCAAGATATAATGGTCCTTTTAATAAAGATGATTATGCTAATAGAATTGTAATAGATAATTCAGGGAATGTATATGTAATCGGTTTTAGTGTTGATAGTATTGAAATTTATAATTGTAGAATTACAACCATAAAATATAATTCACAAGGTATTCAACAATGGGTTAACAGATATGATGGATTTAGCCTTGAAGATAACGCAAGAGATTTAGTAATTGATAATTCAGGAAATGTTTATGTAACTGGATCAAGTAGAGGGAATGGTAGTAGTTATGATATTGTTACACTAAAATATAATTCGAATGGTGAACAAGAATGGGTTAGAAGATATAATGGTGCTCTGAATTCTGCGGATATTTCAAACGCAATCACTATTGATGATTTTGGGAACATATATATTACTGGATTTAGTTATGAAAACTTATCAAATGCTTGTATTACAACAATAAAATATAATTCAATTGGTGAAGTAATATGGATAAAATATTACTGCGATAAAATTAATAGTTCAAACTCTGGTCACGATATTACTTTGGATAAAGAAGGGAATGTATATATCACTGGTAAAATTCAAGAACTTGCTCCGGATATTATGCACTATATTACAATAAAATATACATCGAATGGGATTGAACAATGGGCATCAAAATATTTAGGGAAAGAATATGGATTATTAAATGAAGCTAATGTTATTGCTATAGGTTCTAAAGGTGATGTATTTATTACCGGCACAAGCGAAAGTTATGATTCTGAAATGGACTTCGCCACGATTAAATACAATTCTAATGGAGTACAGCAATGGGTAAAAAGATATAGCGGATCAGCATCTAGTTGGGATTATGCAACCGAATTAGTTATCGATAGTCTTGATAATATATATGTAACAGGTTCTTCATCTACATCTTTTAATTCAAATTATAATTATGCTACAATAAAATATAATTCTGATGGTGTACAGCAATGGATTAAAACTTATAATGGCCCTGGAAACAGAAATGACTGGCCTAATTCTATTGCTATTGACAGATTTAATAATATTTATGTAACAGGTTATAGTGATAGTACTCTACTAAGTGAAACAAGAGCTTTTACGACTATCAAATACTCCCAATCAGTTGGTATTCAGAATTTATCTAACGAAATCCCTAATAAATTTTCGTTAATGCAAAATTATCCTAATCCGTTTAACCCTTCGACAACGATTAAATTTGATATTCAGAAACAGGGATTAGTAACTTTGAAAGTTTATGATATG
>DOWN01000277.1:5219-5631 GCA_003519545.1 Bacteroidota bacterium | reverse complement strand
TCTGTCTGATTTTACATTTATTATTGAATCTGCAAATGCATCGGGAAAATTTATTGTCAGTTCCAGTCTTTTTATACTTAACTTTAAACATTCTTCAAAGTTATTTTCAAGTTCATTAATTAATATTTTAGATAAATAATAATATTCGAGTGCTCTTTTTGATTTCGGTTCATTTTCGTTAGAAATCAAATTATCCCTTTTAATTTCATTTAGTTTTTTCTTTGATTTATCAGTTCTGATTAATCCTTGTTCACGTTGTAGTGTATAAATCTTGTTCAATAACTTTGAATAGTCAGTAAGATTTTCAATTTTATTTATGTATTCTTTTTCTTTATCATAATAAACTGAATTATCGAATAAATTCTTCTTCCTTCTTTTTATTTTTACAATCACTCTCTCCATTTTTAAATTA
>DOWN01000277.1:0-5130 GCA_003519545.1 Bacteroidota bacterium | reverse complement strand
CGGTCTCGTGGGCTCGGAGATGTGTATAAGAGACAGTTTTTAAATTATCTGTAAGTTGTCCGTATCTTTCATATTTCTCTAAATTTAAATTAACCGATTTAAATCCTCTGAAGTATTGATTATAAAGCCCTTTCTTATATAATAATCTTTGTTTGAAAACCCCCAAAGCACTTATAAAATCAGGTGAATTGTCGGAATAAAAATTGAAAAGCGATTTTAAAATTAAATTATATAAATAGTTTTTTGTGAAAGTAAGTTGTTTTATAAAATTGTTTCCTTTGAATTTCTCTTTGATTTTTTTCTCATCATAAATTCCGGTTTTACACTGCTTTTCAATTTCATTAAATAATTTCAAATAATTCATTTCCTGTTTCCTTTTACCGGAAAGTAATGAACTGTAAATTCTGAAATACCTTTTTTCACTTTTTGTAAGTGAATTTATAAGTTCAAATAAATCTTCGGTTGGTTTCATAGAAGTAAATGATTAAATGTAATATTAGAAAAACTAAAATCAAATAATTGCGTTTTTATTCATAAAACTAAATTTTAATTATGAAAACAATTATTCTTTCCATTTTAGCAGTCATCGTTAGTTTTAACTCATCTTACTCACAATACTTTACAAAAGTTACAACAGGTCAACTTGTAAATGACGGAGGTGCATCAAGAGCAGTAACTCTTATTGATTATAACAATGACGGATTACTCGATATTTATGTAACTAATGGGCCTCAACCGGGAGCAGTAAATTTTTTATATAAAAATAACGGTAACGGTTCATTCACAAAAATTACAGATTTAACCATCGTAAATGATGTCAGCAGAGATGATGGTGCCTCCTGGGCTGATATTGATAATGATGGTTTCCTTGATGTCTGTTATGTTAACTGGGGAAATAATGCTGACAGGCTATATAGAAATAACACGATGGGAAATTTTACTTTTCTCAACACCAGTCCTGTTTCTACTAATTTCGGATTTTCTGAAGCGGTTTCATTTGGTGACTATGACAGTGATGGTTTAGTTGATATTTTTGTAACAAATAGTTTTGGAGCAGGTCATAAAAATTTTCTTTATAAAAATCTTGGGAATTTAAATTATGTAAAAATTGATACAGGAATTGCTGTTAACGAAACTGCCGATTCAAGAGGTGTAAACTGGATTGATATTGATAATGACAGAGACCTTGATATTTATGTTACGAATGAAGTTGGACAGAATAATTTTCTTTACATAAATAACGGTTCAGGTTATTTCACAAAAAATACTTCATCAGCAATTACTACTGATGCAAGTAACTCATGGAGCGGAAGTTGGGGTGACTATGACAATGACGGTGATATGGATGTTTTCGTAGCAAATCATGGAAACAGACCAAATGCACTTTATAGAAACGACGGAAATTTATTATTTACTAAAGTTAATTCAACTGTTATTAATAATGATTCGGGATATCATGCTTCATCATCTTGGGTTGATATTGATAATGACGGTGATATTGATATGTTCGTAACTCAGGCATACGGTCCTCCTGGTGTAAGATTGAAAAATAAATTATATAAAAATCTTCTTATGGAAACCTCTTCTCCAAATTTTGAAAAAATTACAAACGATGCTTCGGTTTCTGATAGCGGTTATTCTTATGGTTTGGCATTTGGTGATATGAACTCAGACGGTTTCCCTGATCTATTTGTTGCTAATACTTTTAATGAAAATCAAAATAACTATTTCTATCTGAATAATGGAAATTCTAATAAGTATATACAAATTAGAACTTCAGGTGTTACCTCTAACAGAGCAGGTATAGGAACAAAAGTAAAAATAAAAGCGAACATTAATGGAAACCCTGTTTGGCAAACAAAAATTGTGGAAGGGCAATCCGGATATTGTTCTCAGAACCTTTGGTTAAATTTCGGATTGGGAAATGCAACTGTTATTGATTCTATGATTGTTGAGTGGCAATCAGGAAGTGTAAATAAATTTGCAAACATACAACTTAACAGATTTATTTCAGTAATTGAAAATGGTGGAATTGTAAACATAAACAAATATTCAAATGAAATTCCACTACAGTTCACTCTTGAGCAGAATTTCCCGAATCCTTTTAACCCTGAAACTAAAATTAATTTTTCAGTTAAAGAAAATAGTAATGTAAAATTAGTTGTAAGTGATATTAACGGAAAAGAAGTGCAAACTTTGTTAAAATCGAATTTAACTCCGGGAAGTTATGAAGTAGTTTTTAACGGTAAAAATATGAGTTCAGGTGTTTATTACTATACTCTTATTGCCGAAAACTTTATATCTTCAAAGAGAATGGTTTTAATAAAATAAAATTTAACTCTCACTCATTTTAATAAAATCATTCCAGAATTCTTCAGGAACAGGGACGACTGAAAGTCGTCCCTCTTTTACTAATCTGAAATCTTTGTATCTCGGATTATTTTTAATTTCTCCGAGTGTAATAAATTTTTTAAATTTCTTTAGCGGCTTTATATCAAAAACTACAATTTTGGGATTGTCCGATTTTGGATCCTGATAAGAATCACACATAACCTCTGCAATACCAACCATTTGCCTTTCATCACCGGTATGATAAATAATTGCTTTATCACCTTTTTTAATTTGCCTGATAAACATTAATCCCGCAGGGCTTGTAACTCCATCCCAAATGGTTTTTTTATCTTTTATTAAATCATCCCAGTTGTAAACTGAGGGTTCTGTTTTTAATAACCAGTAATTCATTCTATCTCATTTATTGTTAGTTTTGCATATTTTAAAACTATTTTTTTCAGTCCGATATCTTCAAAATAAATTTCTGCTTTCTTATCAAGTCCTTTTCCATGTATGCCAAGTACTTTTCCTTTACCGAAAGTTTCATGACTGACTGTTACACCTTTTTTAATATCCGGAAATTTATCGTTATCAAATTCTTCTTCAACTTTTTTCTTATGATTGAATCCGGAAAAATCATATTGAATAGATTTTCCCTGTCTCGATCTTACACTGTTTGCACCTGTATTAAAAGTTTTCAGTCCTTCGTATTTAATATACTTATCATATATATCAGGGGAAATTTCTTTTAAAAATCTTGACCTTGCCTGATAAGAGGGTGTTCCGAATTTATATCTTTGATTTGCATACATAAGATATAACTTTTTCATTGCCCTTGTGATTGCAACATAAAAAAGTCTTCTTTCTTCTTCAAGTTCTTCTTCCTGAATTATTGAATTACTGACGGGGAATAATCCTTCTTCCAAACCTGTTATAAACACTACCGGAAATTCCAACCCTTTTGCTGAGTGTATTGTCATCAATGTTACTGCATTTTTCTGATTATCAATAGTATCAATATCTGAAACTAATGACACATCCTGTAAAAATCCTTCTAACTTTGCATTGTCATGATTATCGTCATATTCAGCAATAGCGGAAATCAATTCCTGAATGTTAGAAATTCTCTCCTCCGCTTCAAGTGTATTCTCATATTTTAAATCTCTGATAATTCCTGTTTCGTCAAGTATTCCTCGTGTCAGTTCAGTTAATTTTATTTCGTTAAGCAATACGGAATATTTTTCAATGAATTTAAATAAATCATCAAGTTTAATCTTAACCTTAGATGAAAATTCCGGATACCCGTTTATTTTTTTTAAAACTTCATAAATCGGTAATTCTTCATTGTAGGATATTTCTTTAAGTTTATCAATTGTAGTTTTACCAATGCCTTCAGTTAATCCTAAAATTCTGAGCAATGCTTCGCTATCCGAATGATTAACCACAATCTTAAAGTATGAGAGCAAATCTTTAATTTCTTTTCTTTGATAAAATCTAATTCCGCCAATTATCACATAAGGAATTTTTTGAACTCTTAAAGCATCTTCAATTGTTCTCGACTGTGCATTTGTTCTGTATAAAATTACAAAATCTTTGAAATTATATTTTTCTTTCTGAATCTCATCAAGAATATATTTGGCAGTTTTCAGTCCTTCTTCTCTGTCAGTCATATTTTCAATCAAATGAATTTCTTCACCTTCGTCATTTTCCGTCCATAAATTTTTTTCAATCTGCTTTTTATTTTTCTTGATTACATCATCTGCCAGTTCGAGTATCTTTTTTGTTGATCTGTAATTTTGCTCAAGTCTGAACAGTTTTCTGTCTTTATAATCGGTTTCAAAATCAAAAATATTTTGAATTTCTGCCCCTCTCCATTTATAAATTGACTGTGCGTCATCTCCTACAATCGAAAGATTTTTATATTTCTGAGATAATGCTCTGATGATTATATATTGTGCCCTGTTTGTATCCTGATATTCATCAACCAAAATAAATTTAAATCTCTCCTGATATTTTTCTAAAATATCAGGATTAGAATTAAATAGTTCTATCGGCTTCACAAGTAAATCATCAAAATCCATTGAATTATTTTTTTTCAGGATTTCCTGATATGTAGTATAAACGAATGAGACTCTTTTTTCAAAATCATTTTTGTTTTTAAGAGAAAAATCAATCGGGGATATAAAACGGTTTTTAAGTTTACTTATTGATGACTGAATTGATTTTGGATTTACACTGTCAACAGAAATATTATTCAGACTCATTGCCTGTTTTATAATAGATAAACTGTCATCCGAATCATATATTGTAAAATTTCTGTCAAATCCAATTCTTTGCCCTTCAAATCTTAAAATCCTTGCGAATATGGAATGGAATGTCCCCATCCAAAGTTTATCTGAACTATCGGGAGAGATTTTTGAGACCCTTTCTCTCATTTCGTGAGCCGCTTTGTTTGTGAAAGTTAAAGCAAGTATCTCATAAGGACTTACACCACTCTCAATAAGATATGCAATCTTATATGTTAAAACACGTGTCTTACCGCTTCCGGCACCTGCAATAATCATACAGGGACCTTCGGTGTTAGTAACTGCTTCTTTCTGTTGTGGGTTTAAAATGTTAAGGTCAAAACTCATAAGGAATTCAAAATACTTAATTCTGATTTAAACTTATATAGAATAATTATTTTATTTTAAATGTGATAATTTTTTTTAAATATATATTTATATTCATATAAAGTATTTTTGAAGATGAAGAAAAATATATTAGATTTTAATTTTATCGAACTGAACAATGCAATTT
>DOWN01000352.1 GCA_003519545.1 Bacteroidota bacterium | reverse complement strand
GTCCTGTTTGGATTAATACATTTTTAATAATAACTTTGTTACTTTTTGGTTATTTATCGTATAATGAAATAATGGATTTTTTAAAATAATTATTCAAATTCAAAATGGACAAACCTCAATTAGTCATAGCGGCTTTTAAAGTGAAACCCGGAAAATCTGAAGAGTTAAAAACTCTGATTGAAGAAAAGAGAAAATTTCTCATTGAAAATGGATATGTTACTTCAAGACCAAACATAATTTGTGAGTCATTTGCTGATAATAATATACTCATAGAAGTTTTTGAGTGGGTTTCTCAGCAAAAAATTGATGAAGTTCACGAAGACAAAAGAATTTATGAATATTGGAATAAATTCGATGATTTATGTGAGGTTGTCGGAATGCCTTTATCTGAAATTCCTGAAGCAAAAATTCCTTTCGGAACCTTTCACGCTATAAATTAAATTTTATGTTAATTTTATTATTGCTAATTTTTTTTAATTCAATTTTAATTTCTAATAAGATGGATAAACCTGATTTTGATAAACTTTGGGATTACAATGATCCTGCTGCAACTGAAATTAAATTCCGGGAAATATTACCGGAAGTGGAAAAGTTTGGCGATAAGGATTTAATTGCTCAGTTGCACACACAAATTGCAAGAACTTATGGTTTAAGGTCAAAATTTGATGAAGCACATAAAATTCTCGATTCTGTTTTGGTAATGTTAAGTGAAGATACACCGGTCGCTGAAGTTAGATATATGCTTGAAAGAGGGAGAACCTACAGATCTTCAGGCAATGTTGATAAATCACGACCATTTTTTCTGGAAGCATATCAGAAAAGTATTGAAAGGGGATTAGATTATCACGCAGTTGATGCAGCCCATATGATGGTAATTATTGAAAAAGGAGAAGAAGCGTTAAAATGGAATGATATTGCAATCAGGGATGCTGAAAATTCGAAGGATGAAATAACAAAAGGTTGGCTGGGTTCGCTTTATAATAATGTTGGCTGGACTTATTTTGAAATGAAAAATTTTGAGAAATCTCTTGAAATATTTGAGAAAAATGTTGATTGGCATACAAATAAAAAAACAGTCAGGGGCTTACAAATTGCTAAATGGTGCGTTGCGAGAGTTAACAGAGAACTCGGAAATTTGGATAAAGCATTTGAATTGCAAATGAATTTATTAAATGAAATCGAATTAAATAAACAGGATCAGGACGGATATGTATATGAGGAACTTGGTGAAATTTTACTTGCCAAAAATAAAATCGAAGAATCAAAATCATATTTCTCAAAAGCGTATGAATTGCTCTCTAAGGATGAATGGCTAATGAAAAATGAATCAGCCAGAATGGAAAGAATTAAGTCACTTTCAAAATAAGTCTTAAACCTACAGATGGTTCTATAAGTCAAATATAGGAATTTCATCTTATAGTAAAATATAAATGGAACTCAATTCTTAAAATGAAACTTTAAGAATAGAGATAAAATGAAAACATTTTTAAAAATAATACTTTTTGTCACAGTTATTGCTTTAATGGCAGGGTCATGTTCATCTATTAATGAACTGCCAAAATATAATCTTTCGGGTAAAAAATTTCTTTTTAAATCTAATTTTAAAAATATCCCTCCTCAGGTTCAGGTGAATGTTTCCGCTGACAGAAAAAGAAATAAAAACGGAATTATTGAAGATGTCTTTTATGAAGCAGGGGCATTTTTTGTAGTATCTGAAGTCGAAAGTAAATTAAGAAAAGTTTATAACTCTGATTCAGTTTGTTACACTCTGACAGAATCTATTGAATCAATATTAACAACATATCGAGATATCGAAATTGTTCAGGATGTTTCGGAAAACCCTGATTTTATAGTTGAAACTAATCTCGATAAATTTGTAATCAGTGCCGGCTCATATGGTGTTTATTCAAATTTTTCAGCAGTGATAACTATCTATGACAGAAAAACCGCGAAGAAAATTTGGGAGAGAAGTGAAAGTATTAGCGAACCATTAGTTGAAGAATATTATTTCGGATTCCCTTATTACAATCCTTATTCAACCCGTAAGGGAAATGTCGGATATAAAGAAACAACAAGACTTGATTATAACAGGGCAATATCTTTATATATGCTGATGTCAATGTCAGAAGAAGAAATTAAATCGGCAATCAATTATACAACCGCATTAGTCGCTCAAGACCTCGCAAACGATTTACGTGATGATCTAACTGCTAAGTGATGTTATTTCTCGGAATAAAAAATCCTTTTATACAATTTAAATTTCTAATGCAAACTTGAATGTGATTCTTTTTCTGAATTCCTGCTCCTTCAAACGCGGGACCACCTTCGGTGAATATTCCTCTAACGGTATCGAAACTTTTCATTTTAGAAGGAATTTTTTCTTTAATGCTGTTATTAATATCCTCTTCGATTTTTTGATGCAAATATTCAATAACAGCACAATCTAATTCTCTTATAATTAAATCATTATTTTCGTCTTTAGAAAAATTTTTATTCTTTGGAAGTTCTTGACCTGTTTTGATAAAATCTTTTTTCATTTGTTCATAATAACTCGATAGTAAATCAATATATTCTGAATCTGTAAAATCTAAACAATGATCTAATTGAAAGACAACTCCAACTACCGCGGGATTTTTTATTTTACCTTTTTTTTTTGTTTTCAGCCCATTGTTTGGCTCTTTTAAAATTGTATTCCCAAACATAAAATCCATGTCCCAACCAATCAAATTTTTCACGGCTTTTTTTAATTACATTCGGATTTAAAATTAATTTATTTTTAATTTTTTCATCACAACCATGAAATCCAATTAGTAAATTTGACCTGGAATTGTACATCAATGTTCTAATCTATTCAC
>DOWN01000333.1 GCA_003519545.1 Bacteroidota bacterium | reverse complement strand
GATGAAGTCAAACTAAAAAATGAAATCATTGATGTCTTCGGAATTGAATCTCAAAAATCTTTTGAAAAATATATTTCGTATGCGGAGAAAATATATAACCTTTCAATAGATTCTTTTTTAAATAATGAATTTAATTTAAAATCATTTTTAAATTTAAATGGTTTAAAAAATATTTTTAAATTTGTTAATTTCAAATCACTTCATTCTTTGAACAAATCTTTTTTTGATAATTATAAACTGATAAATATTTTTGACAGGTTTGCAACATACAACGGTTCAAACCCTTATTCAGCACCTTCATTGTTTTGCCTTATCGCTTATGTAGAAACTAAATTTGCACCTTATTATCCGGTTAATGGAATTTATTCTATTGCCAATTGCCTTTATAAAAATGCTTTGGATTTGGGTATAAAATTTAATTTCAATTCTGAATTAAAAAATATAAATCAGTCAGCGAATAAAATAAAAGAGATAACTATCAATGATACGGAAATAAATACATCAGCATCAGTTATAATTCTTAATTTCACCAATTACGAAAATAATATTGACGATAATTCTGATTATTCTTGCTCAGGATTTGTTATTCTGGCGGGAGTTAAAGGTAACTCTAATAAACTGACTCATCATAATATATTATTCTCTGATAATTACAAGAAAGAATTTGATGATATTTTTATAAAAAAAATTCCCGCAGATGATATGACAATTTATATTTCAATTTCGTCTAAGACTTTGAAATCAGATGCCCCTGAGTTTATGGAAAATTGGTTTATACTTGTAAATGTTCCGAATACAAAATCAAAAATTGAATGGAACGATGAACAAAAATCTGAATATAAAAATAAAATTTATGACAGGATTGAGAAATACGGATTCAATATAAAAGATAAAATAATTTTTGATAAAATTATTTCACCTCCGGAATTTAAAAATAATTTCAATTCAGAGTTTGGAAGTTTATATGGTGTTTCTTCAAACAGTTTTTTTACACTTATGAAAAGACCTTTAAATAAATCAAAAAAATTTACAAATTTATATTTCACAGGCGGTAATACACATCCCGGTGGTGGAGTTCCTTTATGCTTTTTATCAGGAAAAATTGTTGCTAATTTAGTGAAAATGAATAAATCTTAATTTCTATAAATTTATATGAACAGTATTTTAATTATTGATGACGAACAAAGTATCATTGACACTTTATCTTTAATTCTTAAAAAAGAAAAGTATAATGTTACCGGTTGCACTGACGGAAATTCAGCGTTGAAATTACTCGCGGATAAAAAGTTTGATTTAATACTTTTGGATATAAAAATGCCGCGTATGGACGGCTTGGAAGTCTTAACTGAAATTATGAAAATTGATGAAGATAATGTTGTCATTATGATTTCGGGTCATGGAACTGTTGAAACGGCATTTGAAGCATCTAAATCAGGTGCTTATAGTTTTTTACAAAAACCTTTGCCTGATCTTGTTGAGTTAAGACTGATAATTAAAAATGCCATAAGATATAAACTTGCTAAAGATGAACTGAAAAAAATTAAAAATGAACTGTTAGAAAATTATAAATTAATCGGTGAATCTTCCGCTATCACTCATATCAAAGATTTAATCTCAAAATATTCTGATATAAATTCAAATATTTATATATACGGTGAAAGCGGTACAGGCAAAGAACTCGTAGCAAGACAGATACATCTCAATTCTAAAAGAAATAAAAATCCTTTTGTAAAAATTAACTGTGCCAATCTTGATCCTGATATTATCGAAAATGAATTATTCGGTTACATTAATCCACAAGGTATTCCTGTTAAAGGAAAATTTGAAGAAGCACAGGGTGGAACCATTTATTTTGATGAAATAAGTAATTTAAATTCCAACGTTCAGTCTAAACTTTTAAAAGTTCTTGAGGAGAATAAATTTGTGTCAGGATTTGACGGTAATCAGATTAATATTGACATAAGATTTTTATTCTCATCAAATAAAGATATTAATTTAGAAATTGATGAAAACAGATTCAGAAATGATCTGTTCCATAGAATAAACGTTCTACAAATTAATATACCTCCGCTTAGAGAAAGGGCAGAAGATATTCCGGAATTAATCCGTTATTACACTGAAAAGATTTGTAAATTTAATAACATCCCTTTAAAAAAATTCTCGCAAAATGCCGAACAGTTATTAAAAGAATTCAGATATCCGGGAAATATAAGAGAGTTAAAAAATTTACTTGAACGGATTTTAATTACAATTGATAATAATTTAATTACCGCTGAAGATATTGAATTAAATTCTACAGGTCAGTCTAAAGAACTTTCTGAACTTTTAAATAAAAATATTCCGCTCAGTGAATTTCAAAATGAATCCGAGAAAATGTTTATTAAAAAAATTCTGAATGATTATAAATATAATGTTTCTCAAACTGCTGATGCCCTGAAAATTCAAAGAAGTCATTTGTATAAACTTATGTCTAAATATAACATTCCACTGCCAAGTAAAAGAAATTAAAATTTGGAACAGTATTTGCATTTTAACTGTTGAATTATTATGTCAAAAAGGCATTTAAATATTGTTTTTTCTGTATTTATAGCATTATTTCTTCTCAAAAATACTGCTTTTTCTCAATACGCTCCTGAAGAAGAATGGGCAGCAAGATTTAATGGTGCTACTTCAGGAAATGATTTCTGTTATGATATTGAAGCGGATAATTCCGGAAATATTATTGCCACAGGTCTTGCTTTTATGAATTCCGGAAGAAAAATAGTAACTATTAAATATAATCCGCTTGGCACAATTGAATGGATTGCAGAATATAATCCTGCCCCAATTAATGAATCTACTGAACAGGTTAAATTAACAATTGACAACTCAGGAAATGTTTTAGTTACCGCTCCATCAGCAGGAAACGGGGATGATATTATAGTTTTAAAATATAATAATAACGGGAATTTACTTTGGGATAAAAGATATTCAAGTCCCGGAAATTTTGCCGATGAACCTCGAAGTATAACTACTGACAATTCAGGAAATGTATATGTATGCGGTAGAGTTTGGATGGGTTCAAATGGTGATGATTTTATAACTCTTAAATATTCACCTGCAGGGGATTTGTTATGGTCAAAATCTTATAATGGTACCGGTAATAACAACGATCAGGCAAATTCCATAACTGTAGATAATTCCGGAAATGTATTTGTTACAGGTCAGAGTTTCGGTGTAGGAACGAACAGAGATTTTTTAACAATTAAATATTCTTCATCAGGTGATTCACTCTGGAATAAAAGATATTCAGGCACTTCAAACCGTGATGATATTCCGACTGTAATTAAAATATTGAATGGAGATCCTGTTGTTTCAGGTTATTCATATAACATAATGACGAGAAATGATTTCACTACAATCAGATACAACTCTCAGAATGGAAATGAACTCTGGACTGCAAAATATAACGGACCTACTGACAGCACTGAAAGAGCATATTCTATGCATATAGATAATTCCGGAAATATTTTTATTGCCGGAGACGGTTTCAAAAGCACTGCAAATAATCTTGATATGCTTGTAGTAAAATATAATTCTTCAGGTGTTCAGCAATGGTTTGCTTATTATAATCACCCGACACTCTGGATTGACAGGGCATTCGTAGTTAAAACAGATGACTTCGGAAAAGTTTATCTCGGAGGTTATTCGTGGGTTACAAATCGTGAATATGATTATAACATAGTTTGTTTTGAAACGGACGGCACTTTTTTCTGGAATATAACTTATAACGGACCGTTTTTTAAAACTGATTTGCTATATGATATGGTTATTGTTAACAATAGATATATCTATGCAGGCGGATATAGCAGAGGTATTACCTCTAATAATGATTATGCGATAGTTAAATTTTCTCAACAGGTTAATATCAATAATATTTCCTCAGAAATTCCTTCAGGGTTCAATTTATATCAAAATTATCCGAATCCATTTAACCCGGTAACAAAAATAAAATTCGACATTCCACAAAATTCATTTACAACTCTTAAATTGTATGATATATCCGGAAAAGAGATAAATACTTTGATAAGTAAAGATTTATCTGCGGGTAAATACGAATACACCCTTAATGCTTCTGATTTGAATTCAGGAATTTATTTTTATGTATTATATTCAGGAGATTACAAGTTCACAAAAAAACTTGTTCTCATAAAATAATACATATAAAACCTATTGAAAAGAAATCTCGAAGAATACATAAATCTCAAACGCAGTCCTCTTCAAAATCACTTAAAAACAGATTTAGCAAAAGCCGAAGAATTAAATTTAAGCGAAAATAATGCTCTCAGAAAATTAAATAATTATTTTAGTTTAGGTATTGTAAGCGGTATCAAACATTACATTGTAAACCGTATAGGAAGAAAACATAAATTTTTAAATTATGATACGGCAGATGATAACGGGATATATCAAATCTCAAATGATTTAAATCTAATTTCTCTTGTAAGTGATTGGGCATCTGATACCCCTGAATCCGATAAGATAGGCGAATTGATAAAATCACATAACCCTGATTTTACTATTCATCTTGGTGATACTTATTATGTAGGAACAAAAGAAGAAATTTCAAATAATTTTTTTGAAAATTCTTCCTGGCACAGAGGGAAGAAAGGGTCATTTGCCTTGAACGGCAATCATGAAATGTATGCGAGTGGAATTTCTTATTTCAGAGATTTATTGCCGACATTAGGGATGTATGATGAAACTCAGAAAAAATATCTCGGACAGAAAGCAAGTTATTTTTGTCTTCAGAATGATTTCTGGAGAATCATTGCTTTGGATACAGGTTATAATTCATTATGGCTGCCGTTACTTGAAATTAAATATCCGGGAAAATGTAAACTTGAACCTGAATTAATTAACTGGTTAGAAAAAACTTTAGACCTTAAAAATGATAATCGGGGAATAATTTTCTTATCACATCATCAGAATTTTTCCGCGTTTGAAGAAGATATACCAAAACCCGGTGAACAATTAAAAAAAATACTTGGGGATAGGGAAGTCCTGTGGTTTTGGGGGCATGAACATAGAATGTCTATATATGATAAAAACTGTTTAAAAAATAATCTGAATGTTTATGGCAGATGTATTGGTAACGGTGGAATGCCTGTTGAATTAGTTTCCGGAGTTTCAAAATATCACGACAAAGTTATCGCTTATGATAATCGCTCAAGATTTAAATTAAAAAATTCTGATTTAGGTTATAACGGATTTGCCAATATTGAACTCAAAGGGAATGAACTTAAAATTAAATATTATGACATTAGAAATGAATTACTAATGGAAGAGTATTGGATTTCTGATATTGAAAATTCAAAAATAAATCTTAAAGATTTAAAATTAGTAAATGATGAATTAAATCATTAACCAACTTGTTTCTGTCTGAATGCTTCATATAAAATTACTCCTGCAGACACTGAAACATTTAATGAATCAAATCCCGGCGTCATTGGAATTCTGACAAACTCATCACAATTTTTCTTAAGTATATCTCTTATCCCTTTTCCTTCACTGCCGAGAATTAACGCAATCGGTTTTTTAAAATCTTTTTCAAAAGTAAATTTATCGGCTTTAGCATCAGCACCCATTATAAAATATCCGTGCTTTTTCAAATAAACAATCGTATTCACAAGATTAGTTTCTTTAGCAATTCTTATTTTTGATGCCGCTCCGGATGAAGTTTTCAAAACTGTATGATTTACTTCAGCCGAGTTGTGTCTCGGGATTACAATTCCGTCACAACCTAAACAAACTGCGGAACGGATTATAGCACCTAAATTATGAGGATCTGTGATTTCGTCTAAAAGTAATAACATAGGATATTTTATTCCGGAAGCACCTTCAACAATATCCCTTAAATCTGCATATTGAAAATCTTTTATAAATCCTATAACGCCCTGTGTAATTCCTTCGTCTTTGTTTTTTCTGTTGAAAAAATTTAAAAACTCTTTTGTCCTTAACATTAAAACCTGAATGCCGTTTTCTTCCGCAAGTTCTTTTATCTTAACTGATTTTGGTTCCGGTTTAATAGTTTTTAATAAAATGATTTTATTAAACTCTTTCGGTTTAGTTTCTAAAAGTTCAAGAACCGGATTTTTACCTATTACAAGCATACGATTTAAATTTTTTATCTGATTTCAATAATTTATTTTTGAATATACCATTTGAATATCCAATCTAATTATAAAATATTTTATTTTATATTCACATTTTTAATTTTGTTGAATATATACTCGGTAATCTCAATGAGAGTTTTACCTTTCACAGATTTACCAAATCATCTTTCGGCTGCTACCGTAGTTAAATATTATGATGAACCGGGAAATGAGTTTAATAAATTTTATGATATCCCCGATAAAATTAAATCTAACACT
>DOWN01000057.1 GCA_003519545.1 Bacteroidota bacterium | reverse complement strand
TTAGGCTTAATAATTAATGCTTGAAATAGCTATCAAAAGTAAAATAAGTTATAAAAATTAATTTTTATAAAAAAAATCATTTGACTTCACAATTACTTCTTGAATATCACAAGCAACAAAATTATTTTGTTTCATTATTTTATATTGGACTATATTTTTTATAAAAGTTTCTAATCTCTGCATGACCGTGATGAATATATAATACAAAATCAAAAACAAAGTCATAATACAATTTAGGAAATTCTTATTTCCAAATACCACCTTCCATATTTCCTTTATGTACTGTCTTTCATACACTAAACAGACTGCATAAAGGCATGAATAGTTAAGGTTATCCTTACGCCCTGTGGCAATAAGTGCTCTACGAAGTGATTCTGCGTATATGGTTGGCCCTGACCAAAAATAAGGAATCTTGTCTGACCATTTAGATGCGGTATCCTTAGGCAAATGACTTTGGTTCTCAATTCTTCCATGATGTTGCTTTTCCGAACCTTGCCCCCCGGTACTTTTTTTCCCTTGCCCACTTATTATAATTGGAAAATCAGCATATAAATATTCTGATAAATAATTGCTGAGCCCAACTGCATTTGCCATATCCGGGCTGGGACCAGGAAAATAAGTCCCCGTATCCTTTTTTAGCATTTCTAAAACATTACGCCGGACAAAACCATGGTAAATCCTTGGCAGTTTGTTCAATCCGAATGAGCCTCCCTTGCCAATTACTTTTTCCAATTCTGTTTTTGAATCCAAGATTTTATAGGTCATAGAGAATTTCTTGAAAAACGCTCTACCCGACAAGGAATCCCACACAATATGATTGGTATCCGGCCAGGTGTAAGACAACGGATTTACTATAGCCGCATCAATTTTTGAAGATTCAAGATAATCTAACAATCTAAGAGCTGGTTCGATCAATATTCCATCGTCATCCCCTATCATGCAGATATACTTTCCTGTAGCATTCCCGACAGCCAAATCACAATTGTCTATAACAGAAATCCAACCACTCTTATAAAAATATTTTACCCTTTTGTCATCTAATAATTCAAGATATTGTAGGAAATCATTATTATTATCTGAGTTATCCTGTATAATTACTTCGAACTCACTACTCTCCAAAGTTGAAAGTTTCTTCAGTAGAATCTCCAGATACTCATATCTATTTTTAGTAGGTATTACCACCGATAATAACGGTGGTTTTATACTTATTTCCATAAATTATTTATTAGTTGAACTTAAAATATAAAAACTTTAAAAATGAGTTATTTTCAATATTTTAATTTGTATAAAAAATTTCAAAATGATTCAAGGTCTATTATTGGGTTGAGATGAAGAAGGAAAAAAACAAAGTTGACATTTTACTTTTTCTTAAAATAAATAAAACTTTGAATTATTCAAATGCTAAATAATATTATTTTAGTTTATTCCCAAATCTTATTGTGACGATTCGTAAAACTTGATTGATGGTTTCTTTTTTCAAAAACAATATCGAAGTAAATGAAAAAGTTACTAAAGTAGATAATCCAATCCACGCTAATGAAAAAAAGCGGTTATCCCAAATATTAATTGGAATAGAATATATACAGAAAGCAATAACTAATGTTACAATCATAGGAAAAAATAATTTCCTTCCAAACAATGTAAAAAGATCAGACGCTATAAATTTTTTATTGATAAAGTAGTAATACAAAAGAGTAATAATGCTTTGAACAATAAGAAAAACTAGCGCAGCTCCCAGAATCCCATAGTCTCGTATAGCCATATAATATCCGGGAATAGTTATAAATATACTTAAAATACCCAAAATATTATTCAACTTGGTATATCCATTGGCTATAGCAATATTATATGGGATTATAGCAAGTGAAAGCATGGCATACGACATCCCTAATATTGGCAAAATAGAGCTTACCTTTTCAGCTAATTCCTTTTTTCCTGTCCAAATCCACAGAATCTCTTTAGAAAAAAAAGTCATATTTGCCATAAAGGAAAAAATAATAATTGACGTTATTAAATTGACCAAAAGAAACAATCGTGACGCTTCTGCATTTTTTCTTTCTGAATATAACGCTGTAAAACGTGGAAGAAGTGCAACTGAAATCGGATTGACTAGAACGATAAAAGAAGTAGCTAAAGAAACGCCCAGCGTATAATATCCTAGACTTTCAATAGACAACAACTTACTTATAGTCAGTTTGTCCAATTGAGTATTTATAGCTGCCACAATTGATATAAGTAACATGCCCCCTGCAAAACCCGATACATCATTTAAAATAGACTTATTCACATAAAAATAAAATTTTAGTGATCCATATCCTATTAGTTTTTTTTGCAGAATATATTTTAGAATTATAGTAAAAAGGGCTGTTGAGATTGCTTGCCAAATAAAATAGGCTTCTAATGTTGGAAAAAAATAAATTAAAAGAACCACAAGTCCATTGCGAACAACACCCCAACTTATTTGTATTACATTTGCAGCAACCTGATACTCAAGACCTAAAAGCCCTCCAAGATAAAAACGGAAGAGCATTTGGAATCCAACTTCGAAACTTACAAGTTTTAGAAAGAGTGATAACTCCGATATAGAAATTCCTGATACTTTAAGCCAATTTGTTGCAATCGTATTAGAAAATAAAAATACAAGTGCAATGACAAAGGCTACCAAAACGATATAAATGGTTTCTAAAGTACCTAAAATATTCCTTTTATCACTATTTGTTTTATCTTTTCTTGCGAATTCTCTGGATAGAGTAGCGGTTAAACCAGCATCCAAGATTGCCATTAATCCAGCAATCACAAGAGTAAAACTTATAACTGAATAACTTTCAAACCCTAAAAAAACTATATATAAAGGTACAAATATAAATACGGAGAAAAGACTCCAAAATTTACCTATAATGTTTGCTATGATGTTTTTCAGCATTATGGAACTTGATGAATACGGGTCTTAATAAATTTAGCCGGGACACCACCTACAATGCTGTATGGAGAAATATCTTTGTTAACAAATGAGTTGGCTGCAATAATCGATCCCGTTCCGATTTTGACACCGCAACCAATTGTACAATTTGCACCAATCCAAACGTTATTTTCAATAATAATAGGAGCTTCTGCATTATCTTGCTTTGACATTGGAATTTCCAATGATTCTATTCCATGATTAAATGCAACAATTACCACATTAGGTGCGATCATTACATTTTCTCCTATGAAGATTCCAGCTTTTTCTCCTGATATAGTGCAGTTTTGGGCAATAGAGCTTCCCTCTCCCATTTCAAATTTTCCCTTTATTCTAACATTAGGTGAAATAGAAGTTTTTTTATGGATAATACAACCATGTTTGTTGTAGAATCGCACTCTGAATTTACTAAACTCATTTGGCAGTATCATAAGAATAGCATGCCAAATGCTTACAAATCCTATTTTTATTTTTTCTATTATGCTCATGTTTAAAACAAATTCTAACTATTCATTATTTAAACATTGAATTTTAGCAATTCTTGAATTCAATTTATCAGTAAAATAACATGATATGCTATAAAAGAGAGGAAATATCAGCAACAAAACACTTTTAATTAAAAATAAGTACCACTAAATTCTAATTTTCCCAATTTTATATCGCCGAAATTGAATATCATGGTATGGATTATAGGGTCTGAATGAAGTGTTGGAACCTCATTCCATTCGAAAAGACTATAAAAACCAATTAGTTCTTTTTTACAAAATAATACTCCTTTTAAATTATATTTAATTAAATATTTATTTAGTTC
>DOWN01000164.1 GCA_003519545.1 Bacteroidota bacterium | reverse complement strand
GGGATGATGATATATTAAAAACAACTGATGGAGGATTAAATTTCATTAATATAAAAAATATTAAATATTTGAGAAATTTTTTAGTCGCTTCTGAAAATATTTATTATACTTTGGAAGATGTGGATAATTTAAACAAATTGTATAAAACAGAGAATGGAGGCCAATCGTGGGAAGCGATAAATAAACCGAATGGCAGAATAAGTTCATTATCAGCAAAAAATGATAAACTCTATCTATCTTTAAAATTTTCAGAAAAATTCGATTTGTATTTTTCAGAAAATCGGGGAAATTCTTGGACTCAAATAAATCAAAGAAAAATTTTGTTTAACAAATTTTCTTATTTCAGTGATTCAGCTTCATGGTTTTACAATAAATCCGGTGAAAGAATTAAATTATACTATTCAGGTGATAATTTTAAAACCTTTGAGTTAATGAATAATAATATCTCAGATATTAAATTTTTAAAATTCAATAATTCTACAACAGGTTACTATCAATCCGGAAATAAAATATTTAAATCAACAAATAAAGGGGTTACATGGAGTCAGTTTGCAGATTTAAATAACTCGACATTTCAAGCAAATGATGTTAAAGAAATAAGCGATTCATTGAAATTAATTTTAAGTTATTCAAGTGTATTTAAGTCAACTGATGGTGGATCTACATGGAGTTTTTATCCATTTAAGGAAATTTATAATTATATTTTGGGTTTCACATTTATTGATAATAATATTTATTCAGTTACAGGTAGTCTTAATCATTCTTTATTTTATAAATCCACAAATTATGGTGAGACTTATTCATACCTTTCAGGAGTTTACACATCAGCTTTACATTTTCAGCAGGGAGAAGACGGGAATCTTTATTTTTATTCCAATGGACCAAATTTATATGGTATTGTTAAATCTACTAATGAAGGTCAAACTTGGTCAACAATATATCAATACGCAAATGCTCAATATATCTCAAAAGTTAAAGTAGTCAATGACTCAACTTTTGCAATATCATATGATATTGATGATGTAAAAATTACTACAAATAAAGGTTTAACTTGGAAAACTTTTTATTTTCCTTCATATTATGATGCATTGTTTTTTGATAAAAATAATAACTTCACTGCGATTTCTGAAAATTTTATAATTAAATTCAATTCCGGTACTCCAACAAATATTTATACTGAATCAGAATCTGTTTCCGGTTATGAACTTTTTCAAAATTACCCTAATCCATTTAATCCAAGTACAAAAATTAAATTCAATCTGAAATCGAATGAATATGTCAGTTTAAAAATTTATGATATCTCAGGTAAAGAAGTTTTTAATTTAATCAATAACGTCTTCCATCAAAAAGGAACTCATGAATATGAATATAATGCAACAAACTTATCGAGTGGAATTTATTTCTATAAATTAGAAACGGGTAATTTTTCTTCGGTTAAAAAAATGATGCTTATTAAATAACTATAATTGATTTTTTTCTTTTAAATAATCAATAATACTTTCATATAAATGCCGGGTTGTGCCTTTACCTTCAGAAATTCCATGTGATCTGTTTGGATATGACATCATTCTGAATTTTTTGTTATACTTTATTAATTCATTAATTAAAAACTCTGTATTCTGATAATGCACATTATCATCACCGGTTCCGTGAATTAAAAATAAATTTCCCTCAAGATTTTTTGCATAAGATGAAGGTGAACTTTCTAAATACTCCTGAAAATTTTCCTGCGGCAATCCCATATATCTCTCAGTGTAAATATTATCATAAAATAAATGATGAGTAACCGGTGCAACGGAAATTCCTGTCTTAAAAATTTCAGGATATCTGAAAAGTAAATTGAGTGTCATAGTTCCTCCTCCACTCCACCCGTAAACATTTATTCTTTCTTTATCAATATAATCCAGTTTCAATAATTCTTTCATTGCCATTGCCTGATCTCTTGAATTAATTTTCCCATTCTGCTTATATATTGCTTTTCTGAATTCACTTCCCTTAGGTGCTGCTGAACCTCTGCCGTCAAATGTTACTACTATAAATCCCATTTCGTTCACTACATTATCCAATCCAAAACTCCATCTGTTAATTGCAGTTTGTGCTCCGGGTTCTCCATAAACCGTTAAAAAGACCGGATACTTTTTTGTCGAATCAAAATTTTTTGGTTTTAATATCTGCCCGTCAATTGAAATCCCGTCTTCTGTTATAACGGTAATTTTTTCCCATTTTGGAATTTCAAATTCCGATATAATATTTTTTAATTTTTCATTCGTTGTAAAATTATATAATACTCTGTGATCAGGCAATCTTATCATTTCTGATATTGGCGGTGAATTTGTATTCGAAAAAGTATGAACGGCATATTTCCCATTTGGTGAAACGTTATACGTGTTATATCCTTCATATCTGTATTCAGGTGTCAGCATAACCAATTCACCTCCTTCGGTTCCTATATTTCTGTCAACAACTTTCCACAAATATCTGTCTCTTGAATCTTCAAATCCTTCACCAATAGTAGGCATATTAAAATATAATGATGTATTGACTTCATCATAATTATAATAAGCTCCACCATCAAATTTACCTTTTGTTAATTGTTGAACATTTCCGTTTTCTAAATTGATTTTATAGATATGTCGCCATCCATCTTTTTCGCTGAGAAATAATATACTTTTTTTATCCGGTGTCAGTTTATATTCAGACATTGACGAATGAAAAACTTCATCCCGCGAATCAAGTTCTATGTATGCTTTATCAGTTTCGGAATAAATTTGTTTAGCGTTCCCGTTCTCCGGATTACATAACCATAGTTTCAACTCATTCTGTTTTCTGTTTAATTGTGTTACTAATATTTCATTTTTATTTTTAACTTTAAACCATTGCATTCTAGGTAAATAATTTTGAACATCATTGCCCGGAATATTTAGTTTTGTCTTCTTACCTGTTTCTAATTCTAAACAAAAAATTTTGCAACTTGAAGGATCAACTCCGGCTTTTGGGTATTCAACAGGAATAATTCTCGAGTAAACTGAATCAGTATTATTAATCATATTAAAAAAAGGAATCTTTGACGCATCAATTTGCCAGTATGATATGTATTTTCCATCGGGACTCCATCTGAATCCGTCTCTGCATCCGAACTCCTCCTCATAAACCCAGTCAAAAGTTCCGTTAATGATAGTTTTGGTACCGTCCTCTGTTAATTTTTTGATTTCACCTGACTTTATATTTTCCAAATATAAATTATTACCGGAAACATACGCCACACTTTTTCCGTCAGGTGATAATTTCGCAAACATTAAACTTGATTCCGGTAATCCTTTTCCAAGTTTAACTAATTTTCCCGTTGATCTTTCAAGAATGTAATAATCTCCTCTTGTATTAAAACGCCATACTCTTTTTGTATTTGTAAAAATTAACACTTTATCTATCCCGTCAGAAACTTTGAATGAAAAACTTTTTATTGTGTCGTTGCCATTTTCACTTTTATAAATTAACTGATTAGCATTTACAAAAATTTCTGAATCTTCTTTATCAATAGTTTTAACTTTTATTATATCTCTTCCACCCTTTACCAATGCAGATGCTTTTGTCATTAAATAATCTTCTCCGTCATTAATCCAGTATATTACAGGCGAAATTTCCTGACTGAACTTCCCTGAAAAATATTCATCAAGTGTTAAAGTTAATACTGTATCACTTGTTTCCTGTGAAGTTAAATTATTTATAAAAAATAAATTTGTTATA
>DOWN01000259.1:14550-16343 GCA_003519545.1 Bacteroidota bacterium | reverse complement strand
TACAAAGGGATCATTTGCGGATTTTTTTAAAAACTTGAGAAAATATTCAAAACTTTGATAGGGATAAAAAATTAAATGATCCTCTTTTTTTATTGCTGTGAAAATATCACCATATTTTTCAAGTGAAACAACCGGAATCAAATCTAGGTCAGAATTTTTTAAATGTTTATCTTCAACAGGAAAGTTAAAATAATCATTAAAGTTATGATAATTTCCTCCGGGATAAACCTCTGAACTTTCAAGATTCAAAGATTCTCTAAGATATTTTATAAAAGATTTTGATGCTGATTTATCATATAAAAATCTACAAGGCAAATTTGTGTTTCGTTTCTTGAGATTTTTTTTAATTTTTTCCACTAAATCTCCGGAAAATTCATCATCTATATATAAATCCGCATCTCTATTCAGTTTGATTTCACATATCTCATTAATTTCAAATCCGGGAAAAATTGTTTCCATATTCACTCTGTAAATATCATCAGTTAGAATAAAATTTCTAATTGAATCATCAGACGGTAATCTATAAAACCGTCCATATTTGGAAGTAGGAATTTCCACAAGAGCATAGGTATAATTTTTTTTCTCAGAAACGGAATCTTTATCCGTAAGCCGGACTGCTAAATATAAAACCCCGTTTTTAAGTTGAACATTCGATTTGTTCTTTATTAATATAATCGGATTGGATTCAAAAAGCAGATTTTCATTAAAATAATTTTTTAAGTGATTTATTTCATCTTCTGTCAGATTTTCAAAAGACTTAATGAAAATATTATTTTCATTAAGTCCGGGAATAATATTTTCTCTGAAAATTTTTCCAAATTCTTCCTGTAAAAAATCAACGCGGTGATAAATTTCTTTTAATGTTTTTTTAACATTAAAATTGTATTCATCTGATTTACCTTTTTTAAGTTTTAAAACTGACTTTAGCCCAGCAACTCTAACTCTGAAAAATTCATCCAGGTTTGATGAAAAAATTGATAAAAATTTTAATCTTTCGAGAAGGGGATTATCTATATTTGATGCTTCCTGTAAAACTCTATGGTTAAATGATAACCAACTCAGTTCACGGTTAAAATATTTTTCTTCCGGTTTATTTTTCATTCAATTGTGTATCCCAATTTCAGTTAAAATATTTTTTTGGATATTCAAAAAAACCAAATTCACCTTTACCAAAATCAATTTCATTCCAATCCGAAGTATTAAACGAAACACAAAAAATCCCGCAAGTAGGAATATTATCAACAGTATAATCTGAAATTGAATTACAAAAATCAGTCAATTCAGGATTATGTCCGAAAAGCAGTAACGTGTTAAAAAACTGCGGTGTATTTTTGATTACTGAAAGCAGATGATCTCTGCTGCAAAGATATAATGATTCATCAACTTTTATATCTTTCTTTTTGTAATCTATTTCATCGGCAAAAATTTTCGCTGTGGATAATGCACGAACGGCAAAACTTGAAATTATTAAATCAGGTTTTGAGATATAGTTTTTTAAAACTTTAGCCATAAACGGAGCATCCCGTTTACCCCGCTTATTCAAAGGACGTTGAAAATCATTCAGTTCAGGAAATTTCCAACTCGATTTTGCGTGTCGTATTAAATATAATGTTTTGATATTCTTTTAAATTTATTCTGAAAATAAACTGACAGGATTATGAAAAAATGCAATTGTAAATGCAACAACTGAAATGATTAGTCCAAACATAAAAATTGTATAACAGATTCTGAGATATTTATATTTTCTCCCCAAAACCTGCCCAAGAAAATAAAAATCTTTTATCATACTTCCC